>NZ_JZWV01000495.1 GCF_000966975.1 Streptomyces katrae
CGGGTAGCCCGGAGCGGCGAGGACCGCGTGGGCCTCGGCCGCCTCCGCGAGGCCGAAGGTCCGGCCCACACGGAGCGTCAGCTCACCGGCGTCGACCAGCCCCACCAGCCGCCCCAGCTCCGCCCCGTCGGCCGCGACCTCCTGCTCCACCACCCGCACCCCCCGCTCGGCGGCCGGCGCCGCCCCCGGGATCAGCCCGACGTACGCGCCCCCGTCCCGCACGAACCCCAGCGCGGCCGCCCCCAGCACCGCCGCGTCCAGCACCCCGTCGACCGGCCCCGCCGGCTCCGCACCCCGCGGGACGAACTCCTTCGCGCCCAGGGACCGTACGAGCTCCTCGTCCCCCTCCCCCGCGAGGGCCGTCACCACCAGCCCGGCCCGCGCCGCCAGCTGGACGGCGATCCCGCCCACCGACCCGGCCGCGCCGGTGATCAGCACCGACTCCCCCGCGCCCAGCCCCAGCAGGTCCAGCGCCCGCGCGGCCGTCAGCCCGCTCAGCGGCAGGGCCGCCGCCACCGCCGCGTCCACCGACTCGGGCGCCGCGGCCACCGCCGAGGCGTCGAGCACCGCGTACTCGGCGTGCGTGCCGAGCGGCTTGACCGTCCCGTAGTGCAGCCCGACCACCCGGCTGCCCGGCGTCCAGCCCTCCACCCCCGGCCCGACCTCGTCGATCTCCCCCGCCACGTCCCAGCCGAGCCCGATCCGCTGCCCGGCCCCGCCGAAGACGCCCGCGCGCACCGCCCCGTCCACCGGGTTCACCCCGGCGGCCCGGACCCGGACCCGCACCTGCCCGGCCGCCGGCCTCGGCACCTCCACCTCGGCCACCCGCACCTGCTCCGGCCCGCCGAAGCCGTCCACCACCACGGCTCGCATGGTCTTGCCGTTGCCCTTGCCCTGCTCGATGCGCTCGGTCATGATCTCTCCCCGTTCAGGCGTTCCGGCCGTTCCGGCCAGTCGTCTCGTTTCCGATGACCACTAACCTAAGGAGAGGTACTCTCTTTCCGTAAGTACGCACTTCGGAGTGCGTACCCGACCCGGAAGTGGGCACCCATGGCCACCCAGACCGCCGCCGCCCGCCGCGAGGACGCCCGCGCCGCCTACGACGCCTTCGTCAAGGAATGCCCCACCAGCCAGCTCCTGGCCCGCATCAGCGACAAGTGGGTCGGCCTCATCCTCAGCGCCCTCGGCCAAGCCGAGAACGGCTCCATGCGCTACAGCGAACTCGGCCGCAAGATCCCCGGCGTCAGCCAGAAGATGCTCACGCAGACCCTCCGCTCCCTCGAACGCGACGGCATCGTCACCCGCTCCGTCACCGCCTCCGTCCCCGTCCGCGTCGACTACCGCCTCACCGAACTCGGCGGCAGCCTCGGCTGCCTCCTCTCCTCCGTCAAGCGCTGGGCGGAGAACCACTTCGACGAGGTCAGCGCCCACCGCGCGGCCTACGACGAAGGCCGGTAATTCGGCCGCGCCGCCCCCACCCCCGATGGCATGCTGGGACCGTGAACGGTCCCGGTATTGAGCTCACCCTCGCCCCCGAACTGCGCCTCTTCGCGCCGCCCAGCCGGCGCGTCGACCGCGTGCCGACCGCCACCGACGGCGCCTCCAGCCTCGGCCACGTCGTCGAATCCGCCGGCGTCCCGCTCACCGAGGTCGGCCGCCTCCTCGTCGACGGCCGCGAGGTGCCCGTCTCGTACGTGCCCCAAGCCGGCCAGTCCGTCGAGGTCTTCGGCGTCGACCGCCCCCAGCAGGTCCCCGGCGCCCCGCTGCGCTTCCTCCTCGACGTCCACCTCGGCACCCTCGCCCGCCGCCTGCGCCTCCTCGGCGTCGACGCCGCCTACGACAACGAGGACCCCGGCGACCCCGCCCTCGCCACCCGCTCCGCCGCCGAGAACCGCGTCCTGCTCTCCCGCGACCGGGGCCTGCTGCGCCGCCGTGAGATCTTCGCCGGCGCCTACGTCTACAGCGACAACCCCGACGACCAACTCCGCGACGTCCTCGGCCGGTTCGCCCCCGCCCTCGCCCCCTGGACCCGCTGCACCGCCTGCAACGGGCCCCTCCACGAGGCCGACAAGGACAGCGTGGGCGACCGGCTGGAGCACGGCACGCAGCGCTCGTACGACGTCTTCGCCCAGTGCTCCGACTGCGAGCGCGTCTACTGGCGCGGGGCCCACCACTCCCGCCTGGAACGGATCGTCGACGAGGCCCTGGCCGAATTCGGCGACGGCGCCACCGTCTGACACCGCCGCCCGCGAGGCGGCCGTCGCCCGTCAGAACGCGTACGCGTCCCCGGTGTCCAGGGCCAGCACCACGTACTCGTTGTTGCCCCGGTTGCGGTCCGTCGCCCCGCCGTTCCACCAGGTGTCGATCCGCACCGCCACCTCCGACGGCCGCTCCCGCAGCCCCAGCACCAGCCCGATGTGCCGCCCCCGCCCGTGCTCGGGCAGCGGCCCCGTCTCGCACACCACCTCGCGCTCCCCCGCCCGCGCACACCCCCCGGCCGACTCCTGCACGTCCGCCAGGTCCGCCGACAGGCGCACCCGGACCGTCGCGTTCGCCAGCCCCGACGGGCCCTCGTTCTGCGGCACCATCCACACCCGCAGCTGCCCGCGCGCCAGGGACACCCGCCCGTGGTAGGCCACGTCCGCCTCCGGCCCGGCCCCCGACGCCCCCGCCGGCCCGGCCCCGGCCAGCACCAGCGAGCCCGCCACCACCACACTCCGCACGGCACCACGGCGCACCGCCACCACCTCCTCGCGCGGACGGTAACCACCCCGGCGAACCGCCGATCGGACCATCACACGAACGAGGGCGAGCCCACCCCCATTCGCCACCGCTCCCCCACGCGCCCCATCAGCCCCCCGGCCTATGCTGGCCAGCGTTCGCACACAACCCGCACGAACGACCGAACGATCACCCGAGACGCACACCGCGACCGCACATCGCGACCGAACGAGGAGCCCCGCCCATGAGCACGCGCACGGCCACCCGAACCGCCGTAGTCACCGGCGCGAGCAGCGGAATCGGCGCGGCCACCGCCCGTCAGCTCGCCGCCGCCGGCTACCACGTCGTCCTCACCGCCCGCCGCAAGGACCGCATCGAGGCCCTCGCCGCCGAGCTCACCGCGGCCGGCCACGAAGCCACCGCCCACGCCCTCGACGTCACCGACCGCCCCGCCGTCGACGCCTTCGCCGCCTCCCTCACGCGCTGCGACGTACTCGTCAACAACGCCGGCGGCGCCATCGGCGCCGAGCCCGTCGCCACCGGCGACCCGGCCGACTGGCGCACGATGTACGAGGTCAACGTCATCGGCACCCTCAACCTCACCCAGGCCCTGCTCCCCGCCCTCGTCGCCTCCGGCGACGGCACGGTCGTCGTCCTCTCCTCCACCGCCGGCCACGCCACCTACGAGGGCGGCGCGGGTTACGTCGCCGCCAAGAACGGCGCCCGCGTCCTCGCCGAGACCCTCCGCCTGGAGATCGTCGGCCAGCCCGTGCGCGTCATCGAGATCGCCCCCGGCATGGTCAAGACCGAGGAGTTCGCCACCACCCGCTTCCGCGGGGACACGGAGAAGGCGGAGAAGGTGTACGCGGGCGTCGCGCACCCCCTCTCCGCCGACGACGTGGCCGACACCATCACCTGGGCGGTCACCCGCCCCAGCCACGTCAACATCGACCTCCTCGTGGTCCGCCCCCGCGCCCAGGCCTCGAACACGAAGGTCCACCGCGAGCTCTAGACCAGCCCGGCACTCCTCAGGTACGGCATCAGGGGCGCGGGCTTCAGCCCCGCGGCCCTGGCCGCACCCAGCGCCCGCTCCAGGTCCGCCGCCAGCGTCGGCGTGAAGTGCAGCAGCACGATGTCCCCCGGCCTCAGCTCCGGGGCCGGGGGCGTCTGGCTCCAGGTGGTGAAGTCGTACGTCCAGGTCACCAGCGCCTTCACCCCGCACGCCTTGGCCGCCAGCCGCACCTCGTCGTTGACGACCCCGTACGGCGGCCGCAGCAACTTGGGCGCCTTCCCGAACGCCGCCTCCAGCCGCTCCCCGGCCCCGCACACCTCAGCGTCCTTCCCGGCCGCGTCGAGGGTGGTCAGATCGGGATGGTTGACGGTGTGGTTCTCCACCGCGACCCGCCCCGTACCGACGAGGCCGGTGAAGTAGGCGGTGTCGTAGTCGGTGGCTCCCGGCAGCAGGAACAGGGAAGCGGGCACCCGCCGCTCCACCAGCATCCGCGCGGCCTCGGCGTCATGCGTCCACCCGTCGTCGATGGTGATGAACACGACCTTCTCGGAGGTGGGCACATGCGCCACGACGGGCGGCAACCCCACGGCGGCCTGAGCCGCCCCACCGCCCCCGACCCCCAGCGACAACGCCGCGACAGCGGCGACGAACACACGAGTTCTCCACATGCGGCACACCCTGGTCTAGACCAACTCCACCCGTCAACCCCCACGCCGTAAGCGGAAGTTGAGCCGCCGCACGGCGGCCGCGCCCGTACGAGTGAAAACCACGGGGAACCCCACCACCGACTTACCGGCTCGTCACCCTGAGGCCGTGAACATCGCAGCCGCCGCCGACCGTCTCACCAGAGACCTCCCCTGCCACCGCGTGGAGATCCTCCAGGGACGGCTCACCGCGACACCACACGACGACGGAACCCACGCACTCATCCTGACCAGACTGACCGAGGCGTTCCACGGCGCCGGAGCCCGCACGGCGGGCCTCAGAACCCTCCAGGCCCTCGGCCTGTGGCTACCCTCCGGGCCCGAGGACTACGCCGTTCCCGACTTCTCCGTCGTCGAACAGACCTTCATGGAATCCGAGCCGCGCGAGCACTGCTACGCACCCGACGCCTTCCGCATGGTCCTGGAGGTCACCGGAGACCACTGGTCCGACGACCTGGCCATCAAGGCCGCCTGCTACGCCCAGGCCGGCATCCCCGTCTACCTCGTGGCCGACCGCCACCACGACGAGGTGGTCCTCCACGCCGACCCCGAGGCCGGGAAATACCTCACCCGTGAGACCTACAAGCGCGGCACGCCCCTGCGCCTCCCCGAATCGGTCGGCGTCTCGCTCACGCTGCCAGCGGATCGCCTCCTCGACGGTGACGCCGACTGACTCTCAATGGCGTGTGACATTCCGTCACGCGTTCGAGTGAAGGGCACGCAACGGGCGGATTCCCGGCCGAAGTCACACCTACCTTCGGTGACAACACAAACGGCCCCCGCCCGGGATGGCAGTCCCGGCCGAGGGCCTCACCGACAAGGAAGACAAGGCTTCCCCATGGCTGAACAGGACCCTAGCGCCCCCGTGCGCTTCATGGACCTCACCGATCCCCGTTACGCGTACATGTTCGGCTTCCTCCAGGCCGACGGGCACCTCTCGCAAGGCAGAGGGCAAAAGGGCCACCTCACCGCCGAAATCAATGCGCGAGACATCCACATCCTCCGCGAGTTCCAGCAGCTCACGCCGTACCACAGCTCCATCACCGAACGGGTCCGCAGTACCAACTTCGCCGAGATGCACCACTCCGCAACCTGGACGGTGTGCTCCCTCGAAGCGAGGACCATCGTCAACGGACTGGGGATTCCCTACGGCAAGAAGTCCCTCAGCATCAAGCCGCCACGTACGGGGTTCTCGCGCCCCGACTACGTGCGCGGAATCATCGACGCGGACGGATCACTCGGCTGGACGGCCCAAGGATTCCCGTTCCTCTCCCTGACATCGGCCAGCACAGCCATCGCGGCCTACCTGTGCCACTACGGGAAGAAGATCACAGGTACAGAGCGCACGATCTCGCGCAACCAGCGGGACGGGGTCTACAACGTCTGCTACTACAAGGAGACGGCACAGCAACTCGCCGCACATCTCTACTACGACGGCTGTCTGGCCCTCGATCACAAGAAGGCGAGAGCAACGTCGATCCAGGCGTGGGTGCGCCCCGCCGGCATGAGGGTCGCCCCACCGCGGCGCCGCTGGACCGCGCAGGACGACAGGGAACTGGTCCGCCTCGATGACCCGGCCGCCGCGGCCGTGGTCCTGGAGCGCACCGAACAGAGCTGCGCCATGAGGCTCTGGCGCATCCGCACCGGCCGGGTGGCCCTGGCACCACAGTAGGTCCGGCAACGAGAGGGTGGGTGCTCCGCGCGGAGCACCACCCTCTCGTTCAGCCCTTGATGCAGACGACCTGCCTCAGCTTGGCCACGACCTCCACGAGGTCGCGCTGCTGCTCCATGACCTGCTCGATCGGCTTGTACGCCGCCGGGATCTCGTCCACCACACCCGAGTCCTTCCGGCACTCCACGCCCCTGGTCTGCTCCTCCAGGTCCCGTGTCGAGAACCGCCGCTTCGCCGCCGCACGGCTCATCCGCCGGCCCGCTCCGTGCGAGGCCGAGTTGAATGCGGCCTTGTTACCTAGCCCCTTCACGATATAGGTGCCCGTCGCCATCGAGCCGGGGATGATCCCGTACTCGCCGCCACCCGCGCGGATGGCGCCCTTGCGCGTGACCAGCAGGTCCATACCGTCGTACCGCTCCTCCGCCACGTAGTTGTGGTGGCAGCTGATCTCCTGCTCGAACGAGACCTTCGCCTTCCGGAACTCCTTCCGGAGGGCCTCCTTCATCAGGCTCATCATCACGGCACGGTTGTACTTGGCGTACTCCTGCGCCCAGTAGAGGTCATGCCGATACGCGGCCATTTCCGGAGTCGCCGCGAGGAACACCGCGAGATCCCGGTCCACGAGCCCCTGGTTGTGCGAGAGCCCTCGCGCAACGCCGATGTGATGTTCGGCGAGTTGGTTGCCGATCCCTCGGGAACCGGAGTGCAACGTCAACCAAACCGACCCATTTTGATCGATATTGACTTCCGAATGATGATTTCCTGCGCCAAGTGTCCCCATTTGCCGCAGCGCCCGATCCCGCCGGAACTTCACCGCATCCGCGACATGGTCGAAACGCTCCCACAGATCCCCGAACCCTTTGGCCGAGAACCCGTACAGCCTCCCCGGATCCACCGCCTCCCGGTGCATCCCCGCTCCCACGGGAATCGCCTGCTCGATCCGGGACCTCAGCTTCGACAGGTCGCCCGGGAGGTCGTTCGCCGTGAGGGAGGTCTTGACCGCCGACATGCCGCAGCCGATGTCCACCCCCACCGCCGCCGGGCACACCGCGTCCTTCATCGCGATCACCGAGCCGACCGTCGCGCCCTTGCCGTAGTGGACGTCCGGCATCACGGCCAGGCCCTTGATCCACGGGAGCCCGGCGGTGTTCTGCAGCTGCCGCATGGCGCTGTCCTCGACCGACGCCGGGTCCGTCCACATCCTGATCGGGACGTTCGCCCCGGGTACCTCTACATACGACATAACAGAACAATCCCCCGGAAAACAGCAGAAAGGTAGGAGTACGCGAAAAGCCGCGCTCATACCCCCAAAACAGACAGGGAACCGGCGCCGGCACCAGCGTGTGCGATAGACATTGTGTCCATCCGTGCCCAAGTCGCGGCAACGGAATTTCCCGAGGACGCCAAGGAAGCCAGGGGAGCGAGTGAAGCCGATGGACGTGGAGCGCACGCCGGTACGCCGCCGATTCCTGCCGGGCATCGCGATGCTCACCGCGCTCGTCGCCGGCGCGACCGCGTGCACCGGCAGCGGCGGTATCGGCGGCGCCGGCGACCAGAAGAACGGCGGCAGCACCGCCGCCCCCGCGCAGCCCGGCAAGTACCGCAGCCTCCCCCAGCCCTGCAAGGCCGTCGACGGCAAGCGGCTGCGGGCCATGCTCCCGGCCACCGACTCCCTCACCACCGAGCAGCGCGAGCAGCTCTACGCCGGGACGGCCGAGCCCTCGTACGACGCCGACCGGCACGTCGGCTGCCGCTGGAACGCCCAGACGCCCGAGGCGACCCTGCTGCTGTCGGTCACCTTCGAGCGGGTGGTCTCGTACGACCGCGCCGCCGCGAGCGACGACGACAAGGCGCGCCAGGTGTACGTGCGCCGGCTGACGGACGCGCACCTGCCCTTCCCCGGCCCGACCACGAGCCCGAGCCCGAGCCCGAGCCCGGGTACGAGTACGGGCACGGGTACGGGGGCTCCTGCC
>NZ_JZWV01000496.1 GCF_000966975.1 Streptomyces katrae
GGTACGGGGGCTCCTGCCAGTCCGGCCCCGGGCGCCCCCGAGTCCCCGCAGGCCCCGCAGTCCCCGCCCGCCTCCTCCCCTTCCTCTTCTCCTTCCCCCACCGCCTCCCCCGAGCTCGGTTCGCGGGTGCTGGAGGGGCTGGGGAGCGAGGGGTTCCTGGAGGACAAGCTGGGCGCGGCCGGGGCCACCGCCGCGCAGGCGCGCACCGTGCGGATCGTGTTCCGCACCTCGAACGTGATCGTCACCGTCGAGTACAGCGTCCAGCCCTCCGGTCCGGGGAAGGTCCCGCCGGCCGCGGAAACGCAGGACAAGGCCCGTCAGTTGGCCGAGGCCCTGGCGGAGCGTTTCAACGAGTGAGCACGCCGCCCCAGGGGGGCGTGCACGGCCCGCGTGACGGCGCGCACAGCAGGCGGGCTCCGGATCGGGCTACCGTTGCGGGGGTCCCACACCCCTGAAGCACGACCCCGAACCACCCCGAGCAGGACCCCGAAGCACCGAGATGTCCCCAACGTCTGAAGGAACCATGCACCGATCAGCCTCGCGCCTCACCCGCGTCCTCGCCTGCGCTGCCGTCCCGGTGATCCTCACCGTCGCCGGCTGCTCCTCCGACTCGGGGAAGTCCTCCTCGGCCTCGGGCTCCGGCAAGAAGTCCCCTTCGTCCTCTTCGTCCTCCCAGTCGGGTGCGAAGGGCTCGGCCACGCTGGAGAAGGTGGCGTTCGCGAAGCTGCCGGACCCCTGCAAGTCGGTGCCCGCCAAGACCGTCGAGGCCCTGGTCCACGACGCGAAGGACAAGAACGGCACGGCCGCCAAGTCGAACGACCTCGCCAACCGTGCCAGCTGCTCCTGGAACGGCCTGGAGACGGACGGCACGAAGGGCTCGCAGTACCGGTGGCTCTCCGTGTCCCTGGTGCGCTACGACTCGCACGCCTCCCTCGGCAGCGGCAACAAGCGCGCGGAGGAGCAGTACAACAAGCAGATAGAGCTGGCGAAGACCACCAAGGACGCGCACGACGTCAAGGTGGAGCAGGCCGGCGGGGTCGGTGACCAGGGCACGTCCGTGGTCTACGGGATCAAGAAGGACGTCGACTTCTTCAACACCACCGTCATCGCCCGCACCCAGAACGTCGTGATCACCCTCGACTTCAACGGTGCCGCCTACGAGGGCGCCGGTGCGCCCGACCAGGCGAAGCTGCTCCAGGACGCGATCAACGCGACCAAGGAGGTCGTGACCTCGGTGGCCAACGGCGGCACGGAGCAGGCGCCTTCCGGTGCGGAGTCCCCGTCGGGTTCCGCTTCCCCCTCGGCGTCGGCCTCGCCGAAGCAGTAGGGGTCTGCGGCACGGGTGACGCAGGGTCACCCGTACGCTGTGCCTGCCTGTAGCTTCGCAAGGGGAGGGGATCGCGAGTGGCCGCGATGCAGCTGACTCGTACACACCGGATTCTGGTCGGTGTCGTGGTCGCCGGAGCGCTCGTCATCGCGGGTATCGGTTTCGCGGGCTCGTATTCCGCGGTCCGTGCGCTGGCGTTGAAGAAAGGCTTCGGCAGCTTCTCGCTGGTGTTCCCGATCGGTATCGACGCGGGTATCTGTGTGCTGCTGGCACTGGACCTGCTGCTGACCTGGATCCGGATCCCGTTCCCCCTGCTGCGGCAGACGGCCTGGCTGCTGACGGCCGCGACGATCGCGTTCAACGGTGCGGCGGCCTGGCCGGATCCGCTGGGCGTGGGGATGCACGCGGTGATCCCGGTGCTGTTCGTGGTGACGGTGGAGGCGGCGCGGCACGCCGTGGGCCGGATCGCGGACATCACCGCGGACCGGCACATGGAGGGGGTGCGGATCACCCGCTGGCTGCTGTCGCCCGTGCCGACGTTCAAGCTGTGGCGCCGGATGAAGCTGTGGGAGCTGCGTTCCTACGAGCAGGCGGTCGGGATGGAGCAGGACCGGCTGATCTACCAGGCGCGGCTGCAGGCCCGGTTCGGGCGGGCGTGGCGGCGGAAGGCGCCGGTGGAGGCGCTGATGCCGCTGCGGCTGGCCCGGATCGGTGTGCCGCTGGCGCAGACGGCGCCGGAGGGGCTGGCGGCGGCGGGTATTGACCCGGTGCTGCTGCCTCCGGCGGTCTCGGCGGGTCCGGCGGTGGCCGCGGCTACGGCTGCGGCTGTGGCTGCGGGTCCGGCGGTGGCGGGTGCGGAGGCCGGTGCGGCCCCGGCCCTGCCGTCGGCGTCCGGGGCCGGCAGGACCGCGCCCGCGGTGGTGCCGGCCCAGGCGGCGCCCGCTCCGGCCCGGGCGGTGGCTCCGCAGGCCGCCGCGGGCGTGGGGCCGACGGTGCCGACGGGGCCGGAGGGACCGACGCGCCCGACGGGGCCGGAGGGTCCTGCGGGTCTGGATGCGCCCGAGGGCCGCGAGGGGCTGGAGGGCCAGGACGGTCCGGACGGCCAGGACGGCCCGGACGGCCAGGACGGTCCGGAGTTGCCCGAGCAGTGGGAGGGGCTGGACCGGGCCGCCGCGCGGCTGGCGCAGGCGAAGCTCGCCCATGCGCCGGCGCCGTTCGCGGTGGCCCCGGAGGCCATGCCGGCCGCCCATGACAGTGCCTGGTTCGCCGCGCCGAAGGCCCCGCAGGCGGCGTACGAGGGCGGCTACAACCCGCAGTACGTCGAGGGCCTGGAGCCGACCCCGGTGATGCCCCCGGCGGGCCCGGAGGAGCAGCTCTCCCCGCAGGCCGCCGCCGGGGTGGCCGCCGAGTCGGACGAGGCGCACGACATCCTGGACCAGGAGAAGTTCGAGGAAGCGGCGTACGAGGCGTACCACGCCCACGTGGAGGCGAACGGCGGCCACCCGACCGCCCAGCAGCTGGACCAGGCGCTCACCGCGAGCTACGGGTTCTCCCACCCGGACAGCGTCTCGGTGATCGACGCCATGCTGCCGGCGCTGAAGCAGCGCTACCAGCGCGACCTGGAGAACAAGTTCATCTGAGCCCGTCCGGGCGCGAGCGGAAGGGCCCGCACCCCCGGTGATCCGGGAGTGCGGGCCCTTTCGTTCAGCCGTCTCGGCCGTCTCGGCCGTCTCAGGCGGCGAGCAGCTTGCGCACCCGGTCCGCGCCGACGGCGAGGAGCAGGGTGGGCAGGCGGGGTCCGGTCTCGCGGGTGACGAGCAGGCGGTAGAGCAGGGCGAAGAACTCGCGCTGCGCGACCTTGAGCTCGGGCGTGGGCTTGGCGTCGGGCTCCAGGCCGGCCATGACCTTCGGGACGCCGTAGACGAGGGTGGTGAGCCCGTCGAGCGACCAGTGGGTGTCGAGGCCCTCCAGCAGCATGGCCAGGGAGCGGCGGCCCTCCTCGTCGAGGGAGGCGAGCAGCTCGGTGTCGGGCTCCTCGCGGACGAGGGTGCGCTGGTCGGCCGGGACCTGGGTGGTGATCCAGTTCTCGGCGCGGTCCAGGCGCGGCCGGACCTCGTCCAGGGAGGTCAGCGGCTGCGACGGGTCCAGGTCGGAGAGGATCCGGAGCGTCTGCTCGTCGTGCCCGGCGGTGATGTCGACGACCGACGCGAGCGTGCGGTACGGCATCGGGCGCGGGGTGCGGGGCAGCTCGTGGGAGGCGACGCGCACGGCGCGAGAGTACGCGGCGGCGTCGGCCGGCAGCACGGTGCCGTCGGCGACCTTGCCCTCCAGCTTGTCCCACTCGTCGTACAGGCGCTGGATCTCCTGGTCGAAGGCGATCTTGAAGGACTGGTTCGGGCGGCGGCGGGCGTACAGCCAGCGCAGCAGCTGCGGCTCCATGATCTTCAGCGCGTCGGCCGGGGTGGGGACGCCGCCCTTGCTGGAGGACATCTTGGCCATGCCGCTGATGCCGACGAAGGCGTACATCGGGCCGATGGGCTGCTCGCCGCCGAAGAGGCCGACGATCTGGCCGCCGACCTGGAACGACGAACCCGGGGAGGAGTGGTCGACGCCCGAGGGCTCGAAGACGACGCCCTCGTAGGCCCAGCGCATGGGCCAGTCGACCTTCCAGACCAGCTTGCCGCGGTTGAACTCGGAGAGCTTGACGGTCTCGGTGAACTGGTCCTCGGTGCAGACGTAGGTCAGCTCGGTGGTCTCGTCGTCGTACGCGGTGACCTTGGTGAAGTCCTTGTTGCACTCGCCGCAGTAGGGCTTGTACGGGAAGTACTCGGCGCCCTCGGTGCTGCCGTCGTCCTCGCCCGCCGCGCCGGAGCCCTCGGCGGCCTCCAGCTCGGCCTCGTCGACCGGCTTCTGCTGGGGCTTCTTGCCGCCCGGCTTCTGCTTGGTGCGGTACTGGTCGAGGACGGCGTCGATGTCGGCGCGGTGCTTCATCGCGAACAGGACCTGCTCGCGGTAGGCGCCGGAGGTGTACTGCTCGGTCTGGCTGATGGGGTCGTACTCGACGCCCAGCTCGGCCAGGGAGGCGACCATGGCGGCCTTGAAGTGCTCGGCCCAGTTCGGGTACGAGGAGCCTTCGGGGGCGGGCACGGAGGTCAGCGGGCGGCCGATGTGCTGGGCGTGGGACTCCTCGGTGACGCCGGGGATGCCCTTGGGGACCTTGCGGTAGCGGTCGTAGTCGTCCCAGGAGATGAGGTGGCGGACCTCGTGGCCCCGGCGGCGGATCTCGTCCGCGACCAGGTGCGGGGTCATGACCTCGCGCAGGTTGCCCAGGTGGATGGGGCCCGACGGGGAGAGGCCGGACGCGACGACGATCGTTTTGCCGGGGGCTCGGCGCTCCGCCTCGGCGATGACCTCGTCCGCGAAACGGGAGACCCAGTCGGTCTCTGTGTTGCTCTGCGCGCTCTGAGCCACGACACGTCCTTCTATCTCGAATGCTGGCTTCGGCCATTCTCCCAGACGGACGGGGCCGCTCCGGGGTTGCTTCCGTCTGGTGATACGGCGGGTGATATGCCGAGAACCAGGCAGCCTCCGCGTGGGATACTCGGCACTTGTCGGAACGCCCAAGACCCACTCGGGCACAACCTCACAGGAACGGCAGCTCATGGCCTCGGTCCCCTCCCTCGCTTCCTCCGTCGAACAGCGCGTCTCGGACGCCCTCGCCTCCGCCCTGCCGGAGGCCGGTGCGGCCGACCCGCTGCTGCGACGAAGCGACCGGGCCGACTTCCAGGCCAACGGCATCCTGGCGCTCGCGAAGAAGGCCAAGGCCAACCCGCGGGAGCTGGCGACGACCGTGGTCGAGGCCATCCCCACGGGTGACCTGATCAAGGAGATCGAGGTCTCGGGCCCTGGCTTCCTCAACATCACCGTCTCCGACGAGGCGATCGTCAAGACCCTCGCGGCGCGCGCCGCCGACGACCGGCTCGGCGTGCCGCTGTCGCCGTCGGCCGGCACCACGGTGATCGACTACGCGCAGCCGAACGTGGCCAAGGAGATGCACGTCGGCCACCTGCGGTCGGCCGTGATCGGCGCGGCGATGGTGGAGATCCTGGAGTTCACGGGCGAGAAGGTGGTCCGCCGCCACCACATCGGCGACTGGGGCACCCAGTTCGGCATGCTGATCCAGTACCTGCTGGAGCACCCGCACGAGCTGGACCACAAGGGCGGGGAGGGCGAGGCGTCCGGCGAGGAGGCCATGTCCAACCTCAACCGCCTGTACAAGGCCTCGCGCGCGCTGTTCGACTCCGACGAGGAGTTCAAGACGCGGGCGCGGGCGCGGGTGGTGGACCTCCAGGCGGGCGACCCGGAGACCCTGGCGCTGTGGCAGCGGTTCGTGGACGAGTCGAAGATCTACTTCTACTCGGTCTTCAACAAGCTGGACATGGACATCCAGGACCCGGACGTGGTCGGCGAGTCCGGCTACAACGACATGCTGGTGGAGACCTGCAAGCTGCTGGAGGAGTCGGGCGTGGCCGTCCGCTCCAACGGCGCGCTGTGCGTGTTCTTCGACGAGTACAAGGGCCCGGACGGCAACCCGACGCCGCTGATCGTCCAGAAGTCGGACGGCGGCTTCGGCTACGCCGCGACCGACCTGTCGGCGATCCGCGACCGCGTGGGCAACCTGAACGCGGACACGCTGATCTACGTGGTGGACGCCCGTCAGTCGCTGCACTTCAAGATGGTCTTCGAGACGGCCCGCCGGGCCGGCTGGCTGAACGACGAGGTCAAGGCCGTGCAGCTGGCCTTCGGCACGGTCCTGGGCAAGGACGGCAAGCCGTTCAAGACCCGTGAGGGCGAGACGGTCCGGCTGGTGGACCTGCTGGACGAGGCGGTGGAGCGGGCGACGTCGGTCGTGCGCGAGAAGGCCGAGAAGGTGGGCCTGACCGAGGCGGAGATCGTCGAGAACGGCCAGTACGTGGGCATCGGCGCGGTGAAGTACGCCGACCTGTCGACGTCCGCGGCCCGCGACTACAAGTTCGACCTGGACCAGATGGTCTCGCTGAACGGCGACACCTCCGTCTACCTCCAGTACGCGTACGCCCGTATCCGCTCGATCATGCGCAACGCGGGCGACCGCCACCCGGCCGCGCACCCGGAGCTGGAGCTGGCCCCGGCCGAGCGGGCGCTGGGCCTGTACCTGGACGGGTTCGGCGAGCTGGTGGCCGAGGCCGCGGCGGAGTACGCGCCGCACAAGCTGGCCGCGTACCTGTACCAGCTGTCGTCGCTGTACACGACGTTCTACGCGGACTGCCCGGTCCTGAAGGCCGACACCCCGGAACAGGTCGAGAACCGCCTGTTCCTGTGCGACCTGACGGCCCGCACCCTGAGCAAGGGCATGGCCCTCCTGGGCATCCGCACCCCCGAGAAGCTCTGACGCCTCGGGCGAACAGAACACCGAGTGGCCCCCTCCCTGCCGGGAGGGGGCCACTCGCTATTCCGGTCCGAACACCTCGATCTTGCATCGGGGGCTGCCCGACCGTGCGATCCGCGCGTCACAGGTGACCAGCGGGACCTGCAACCCCTCCGCGAGGGCGACATATGTGGCGTCGTACGCGGACAGGTTGGCGTACAACTCGCGCACTCGGGGCAGGACGGGCACGTGCTCCATCCGCCGGACCGGCAGGGCTGCGAAGTCGTCCCAGGCCGCGTCCAGCTGGGCGTCGGTGAGCTTGCCTCCACGGTGCCTGCCGAGAAGTGCGTGGGCGACTTCCACGTCGAGCAGGTGTGGCGCCGCCAACCGTTCGCCCAGCACCCGCTCCCTGAGCGTTTCACCGACCGGTCCCGCGTCGGCCACCAGCATGACGACCGCACTCGCGTCGATCACGATCATTCGCGCCGCCGTCCTGCGTCCAGGTCCGCGAGCACCTCGTCCGCGCTCAACCGGGCCGATACGCGCGCCCGGATCCGGGTGACGACGTCCTCCATCGACGGTGTGGCCGCCTCCTCTTCCAACAGGGTGCGGGCGTAGGCCTGCAAGGACTGGCGGCTTCGGGCGGCACGTATTTTCAGCTCGGCGAGCGCCTCGTCGGACAGATCACGCACGTAGAGAGTGGCCATGCAACAAGAGTAGTCGCACTGCCAGCATTCTGCTGGCAAATGAACCCTCCCCTCCTGGAGCGGCCCGGGGCCGCTCCGGAACGCCCCCCGCCGGGATGACCGTGCCCTGTCATGCTCTCGCCGTTCGGCCCAGCAATACCAGGCGGTAGCGTCCCGTTCACACAGCCCTCTTACGTTCGGCGCGACCGTGCCGAACACCCGAGGGGAATCTCCCGCACATGCGCCGCAGACCGTTGAAGACGCTCACCGTCCTGGCCATCGCCAGCGCCGTGGCCGCCGGCACCGCCGTCACCGCGAACTCCGCGCCCCAGCAGAGCGACTCGCACCAGGACATCCGGAACGTCATCTACCTGCTCGGTGACGGAATGGGCCGCACCCACGTGACGGCCGCCCGCGACCGTTTCGTCGGCGCCGGTGGCAAGCTCACCATGGAGACCCTCCCCAACACGGGCGCTGTCGCCACCTACGCCGTCGAGAAGAACAGCGCGAAGCCGTCCCTGGTCACCGACTCGGCCAGCTCCGCGACCGCCTGGGCCTCCGGTGTGAAGACGTACAACGCCGCCATCGGTGTGGACGCGTACGAGAAGAAGGTCGCCACGCTGATGGAGCAGGCCCACGCGGCCGGCTTCGCCACGGGCAACGTCTCCACCGCCGAGATCACCGACGCCACCCCGGCCGCCCAGTTCAGCCACGCCCTGCTGCGCGGCTGCCAGGGCCCGGTCTACTCGGACGCCGCCTGCCTCCCCAAGAAGGACGACGGCAGCTACGAGGCCGCCCCGGCCGACAAGACGCTGATCACGCCGATCGCCGAGCAGATCGCCCGCAACGGCACCGCCGACGTCATCCTCGGCGGCGGCCTGGCCCGCTTCGAGCCGGACGACCAGAAGGCCCTCCAGGCGCAGGGCTACCAGGTCCTCGGCAACTTCGGCGACCCGAGCCTGCCCGCGCAGACGGCCGCCAGCCAGAAGGTCGCCACCAAGGCCGACCTGGACAAAGCCAACGGCAAGAGGGTCATCGGCCTGTTCAACCGCGGCAACCTGACCGTGGAGCACAACAAGGCGGCCCTGCCGACCGACGCCCCGCAGAAGCAGGAGCCGACGCTCGCGGACATGACCCGCAAGTCGATCCAGCTCCTGAACGACCGCAAGCAGGGCGGCTCGTACGACCGCGGCAAGTCGAAGAAGGGCTTCTACCTCCAGGTCGAGGGCGCCCAGATCGACAAGCGCTCGCACGCCAACGACGCCGCGCAGACCCTCGACGAGGTCAAGGCGTTCGACGACGCGGTCAAGGCCGCGTACGAGTTCGCGAAGAAGGACGGCCACACCCTCGTGGTCGTCACGGCGGACCACGAGTGCGCCGGCTTCAACATCATCGAGAAGGGCACGTACACCAACGCCGAGGCCGTGGCGCCCCCGGCGAACACGGACTCCGGCAACCCGGCCAACAACAGCGTCCCCTCGCGTTCCTCCTCGGGCGCCAAGGACCCGGCCCGTTCCAGCGGGATCGTGAACGGCGCGGGCTCCGGTGACGCGAAGAACTTCGCCCCGGCCACCTTCCGCACCCCGGACGACCCGAAGGACGTCAAGGACGGCAGCCCCGAGGCCAGCCTGTGGCTGACCTACCTGTCCGGCAACCACACGGGCGCCGACGTCCCGATCTTCGCCTACGGCCCGGGCGGCAACGCCTTCGCCACCAGCCAGATCAACACCGAGCTGTACGGCAAGCTGTACCGCTCGCTGTTCGGCCGCTCTCCGCAGCAGCACTGATCCCCGGCCGGCCGGGGCCGGGGGCGCACTCCCCCGTCCCCGGCCGGCCGCTTTTCCCCAGGAGCACCCCCCGATGTCGCTGACGTACCTCCCCCGCGCCGCTGCCGCCGCGACGGCCGTCGCCGCCCTGTTTGCGCTCGCCACCGGCTGCTCGGGCGCCGGAGCCCCGCCGGCGGCCGAGGACCCGGGCCCGGCCGCCGCCGCCCCGGTGTCCCTGCCCGCCCCGCGCAGCGCGCCCTCCCCGGCGGCGGTCCTGACCCCGGCTCCGGCGGCGGGCGAGGTCCGCACCGAGCAGGGCCCGTTCACGGACCGCGTGAAGCTGACGAACACGCGCCTGACGACGGCCGGCACCCCCTCCGTCACCGGCCACGTCGCCATCAGCTCGGACGTCAGCGACACCCTGGCCCTGGAGATCACCGCCGCGTACTACGACGCGCAGGGCCGCCTCCTGGGCACCGGCACCTTCCAGTACCAGGAGGAGGGCGAGGACGCGCACGCCCAGGAGCACCACGACGGCCCCCGCGCGGCCGGTGACGGCATCGACTTCACCGTCCCCGCCGACCACCTCACGGGTACCCCGGCCGCCGCGGTCCTCTCGGTCCCGGTCCTGGTGAACGAATAGCCCCCGCGGCGCCGGGGTCCCGGGACCGGCCCCCGGCCGAACAAGCGGAATCTGCTCGTAGGATGACCCGTCAATCACACTGATCGCGATGACGGGGGCCGATTCCGCATGACGACCACCTTCGAAGCAGAGTGGGCGAGCCTCAAGCAACAGGCCGCGTCCCGGACCGAGATGCACCTCGCGAGCGCGGCCGCGGCCGGCGGCGGCGGGGGCGGCGAGGACCTGAAGTCCGACAAGGCGGTCTGGAACCGGGCCTCCCAGGACCTCGGCGGCCTGGCGACCAACATCAAGACCGCCCTGACGGGACTCGGCGACGGCCAGAAGGGCGCCGCTCAGGCCGGGGTCGAGAGCTCCGCCGCACAGGACGAGCTCTACCAGTCCTGGAAGACGTACCTGGAAAGCCTGGCGGGCAAGTGCTCGGCACTGCAGGGCCCGCTGCGGAAGGCCGGCGAGGGCCAGTACGCCAACGACGAGGCCATCAAGGACGGCTTCACCCAGGTCGACGGCCAGTACCAGGACACGCCCGCCACCGGCGGCGGGGCCCGGTGAGCTGACCCATGGACTACGCGGCACTCAAAGCCCTCAAACCTTCCGAGTTCACGGAGGCCGCCGACGGCTACAAGGCCGCCAGCAGCATGGCGGACCACGCCTACGGGGACACCGAGGGGCAGATCTCGGCCCGGCTGCGGGCCGGCCTGTCCGGCGTGGCCGTCGAGGCGGCCCTGGGATCGCTCCGGACACTGGCGGAGAACTTCCACTACGTACAGACCGAATGCGCCCTCGCCGCGACCTCCCTCAAGGCACTCGCCGCCGCCTTCACCGACGCGAAGCGGAAACTGGAGGACGCCGTGGAGGACGCGGCCGCCGCCAAGTTCACCGTGGGCGCCGACGGTTCGGTCACCTTCCCGCCGGGCGGCGAGCCCAAGGACGGCAAGATCCCCGACGGCGGCACCGTCACCGGCAGCGCCAAGGGCAAGCCCTCCGGCGGCGTCATCGACCCGACCCGCGACGCCAACGACCTGGCCTCCGCCCTGGAACGGCAGGCGGCCAACATCCACCCGAACCCGAACTTCGGCAAGGCCGTGGAGATCGCCAACCGCATCGCGCAGGCCGTGGCCGAGGCGACCGAGGCGGACAACCTGTGGGCGCCCAGGCTGCGCAAGCTCAAGGCGGACGACGACCTCGTGGTCTCCGACCGCGACTGGACCGACGTCCAGAGCGACACCGCCGACGTCCGCACCGCCGCGAAGGACTACCTGGACCACATCAAGCCCCCGCCCAAGGGCGACGACCCCAAGGCGAACGCCGACTGGTGGAACGGCCTGAGCCCCGACGACCAGTCCGCGTACCTGTCGCTGAACGCCTCCCAGGTCGGCGCCCTGGACGGCCTCCCCTCCGTCGTCCGCGACGAGGCCAACCGCACCGTACTGGCGGAGAAGACGGCCGAGTTCCAGATCAGGTACGACGCGATCCCCCCGGTCCCGAAGAAGTGGATCGGACTGGGCCGCGCCACCCGCATCAACCCCGAGTGGCGGGAGTGGCAGGACAAGTACGCCGACGACAAGGCCTTCCTGGACCGGAACCTCAAGGGCATGAAGGCCGTCCAGGACCGCTTCGACAAGACCGGCCAGGACGGCCTCCCGGAGGCCTACCTCCTCGGCCTGGACACCAAGGGCGGCGGCCGGTCCATCGTGGCCAACGGCAACCCGGACACGGCGACGCACACCGCGGTCTTCGTCCCCGGCACGTTCACCGACATCACCAAGACCGAGCAGTACCTCCACCACACGGGCGAGCTGTGGAAGGAGACGCACGCCAGGCTCCCCGGCGAGAACGTGTCCACCATCAGCTGGATCGGCTACGACGCCCCGCAGAGCATCGTCCCCGAGGCGATGAAGAAGCACTGGGCGCTCGAGGCGGCCCCCGACCTGAACCACTTCATGGCGGGTCTGGAACACGTCCAGGGCGGCGCCGACAAGAGCCACACCACGATCATCGGCCACAGCTACGGCAGCACGGTCGTCGGCGCGGCCTCGAACGCGGGCGACCTGCGCGCGGACGACATCATCGCGGTCGGCAGCCCCGGCATGATGGTCAAGCACGCCGGCGACCTGGACGTCGGCGCGGACCACGTCTGGTCCCAGGCCGCCTCCACCTGGGACGACCAGGTACCGCTGGGCGGCAAGATCGCGGGGCTGGGCGGCGACACCGAGATGTGGCAGGAACTGCTGCCGTTCGGCACGGTGTGGGGCTCGAACGTACCCTCGGACGAGGATTTCGGCGCCCACATCATGGCCAACGACTCCGACAGCCACACCGACTACTGGAGAGACCACTCGTTGAGCATCCAAAATCAGGCGGAAGTGATCGCCGGACACTACGACAAGGTCAAGAGTGGCTGACACGCGAAGCGCGCTCGGTCGCCGCCACGTCTCCGGCGTGAGGGCCCTGGCCCTCACGCTCGCCATCGTGTCACTGTCAGTGCTCTCTGTGGGGTGTTCAAACGTGAAGGAACTCAACTACGCGCCGGTGCGGATGGATCCCGGCCCGGCGCGCCAGAAGACGAAGGCTGTCTCCAGCCGCCTGCTGGAGATGACCGGGATCAAGGGCAGGGTGACCGAGCCGGGCCCGAGCGTCTCGCGCTGCGACGAGTACGGGGACGACCTGTTCTCCCTGACGCACCCCTGGTCGGTGTACGCCCTGACCAACGAGCAGGTCGACACCGGCATGGCGAACCTGCGCAAGGCGCTCGGCGAGAACGGCTGGAAGATCACCAAGGACGGCAAGGCCAACACCCCCGCCCAGGACCCCGAGATCTGGGCGGAGAACGAGACGGAGCAATTCGCCATGAACGTCACTGCCCGGAAGGACGGGGGGAACCAGACGATGCTCCTCTTCTCCGTCGTCTCCCGCTGCTACCGCGCGGCCTCCTCCTCCGCCCTCGACGGCGAGTACTGACATGTGACGCGGGCCACAGGGAACCTCCGGCCCGCCCGGGCCCTCCTCGGTGTGCACGGCAGCACCCGGACGCACCGAGGGGGACCCCACATGCACCTGCCCGACACCACACGCCGCCGCACCGGCACCGCGCTGGCCGCGCTCCTGTCCGCCGACGGCCTGGCGCACCTCTACTGGGCCACCGGCGCCACCTGGCCCGCCCCCAGTGAACGGGCCCTCTCCCTGGCGGTACTGGGCACGGAGGTGTCCTTCGCCCCGCCCGTCGTCCTGCCGCTGGCCGCGCTCACCCTCACCGCCGGGGCCGCCGTCCTCGCGCACTCCCGCCACCGCGGCGGCCGGGCCGCGCGGGCCGTCACCGGCGCGGTCGCCGCGGGCCTGGCCGTACGGGGTCTCGCGGGCCTGGGCTGGGCCGCCGGGCTCCTGCCCAGCCCGCCCGGCAGCCCCTTCCACGCCCTGAACCTCGCCGTCTACACCCCCGCCTGCCTGGGCTTCGGCTGGGCGGCCGCCCGTCTGGCGCGCGCCAGATGACCCCGGCCGACCGCGAACGCGGCATCACCCTCGCCCGCGCGGCCCGCGCCGGGAACACCCTCGCGCTGCACGAGCTCCTCGACCACCTCACCCCGTACGTCACCCGGATCTGCACCCCCATCGCACTCGCCGACGGCCCGGACGCCGCGCAGGAGGCGCTGCTGGCCGTCTTCACCGCCCTGCGCTCCCTCCGCGACCCCGACGCCCTGTACGGCTGGGTGCGGGCCATCGCCGTCCGCGAGGCCGTCCGCACGGCCCAGCGGGCCTCCCGCGCCCGCCCGGCACCCGACCTGACCGCCGTCCCGGCCAAGGGAGACCCCCAGCTCGCCTCCGACATCGAGGACGTCCTGGCCCGCCTCTCCCCCGCCCACCGGGCGGTGCTGGTCCTGCGGGACGTGGAGGGCCTGGACGAGGAGGCCGCGGCCGCCGTCCTGAACATCCCGCCCGGCACCGCCAAGTCCCGCCTGCACCGGGCCCGTTCCAGCTTCCGAAAGGCATGGTCCGCATGACGCCGCCCGAGATCGACGACATCCACCGGCTCCGCGTCATGGCGGCTGGCGTACGAGGCGCGACCGTCGTGGAACGCACCCTCCCCGCCCCCTTCGAGGAGGTCTGGCCGCTCATGTCGGCCCTGGACTTCCTCCCCGACCTCCGGCACACCCGCCTCCTGCACTCCGACGGCGACCGGATCGAACTCCTGGCCCGCAGCAAGTACGGCTTCCGCGCGCACCTGCGGGGCTTCCGCCGCCCGGGCTGGTGCTGGCTCCAGAGCCGCTTCCTCCTGGTCGGCCTGGCCGCCGCCCCCGTCCCCGGCGGCACCCGGATCGCCCTGACGGGCGGAGTCCGCATCCCCACCCGCGCGGCGGTCCTCCCCTTCGGCACCCACCCGGAACTCACGACCGCCACCACCCGCCTGGCCTCCCGCGTAACGGGCCATCAATAGCCCCGCCGGCGTTTGAGGCACGGGGGCCTGGGGGCGGAGCCCCCTTCTTTCAGCCCCGCCGGCGTTTGAG
>NZ_JZWV01000497.1 GCF_000966975.1 Streptomyces katrae
GGGGAACGGAGGAAGGGCGGGGCGGGGAGACGGCTCCGCGCAGCGGCCCCCGCAGCCCCCCGGGAAGGAACGTCACCCGGACGGCCCGGTTCACCGCCGGAGGCCCGGGTAGGGGACGGCCCGTCCAACCCCGCCCCACCACCCACCCCGGAGGCCCCCGTGCCCGACATGAACGGCCCCTACAAGCCCGGCACGCCCTGCTGGATCGACCTCATGGTCCCCGACCAGCAGGCCGCCCTCGACTTCTACTGCGACCTCTTCGGCTGGCAGGGCGAAGTGGGCCCGCCCGAGACGGGCGGCTACGCCGTCTGCACCCTCAAGGGCAAGCCGGTCGCCGGGATCATGAAGGCGATGAACCCGGACGGGACGACCCCCGACCCCATGCCGCCCACCGTGTGGACCACGTACCTGTCCACGGACGCCATCGACTCCACCCTCAAGGCCGTCACCGACGCCGGCGGCACGGTCATGATGGGCCCGATGGACGTCATGGACCTCGGCAGAATGGCCGTGATCGCCGACCCGGCGGGCGCGGTCGTCGGCCTGTGGCAGCCCGGCACCTTCGACGGCGCGGGCATCGTCAACGAACACGGCGCCCTGATCTGGAACGAGCTCACCACCCCCGACCTCGCGGCGGCCTCGGCCTTCTACTCCTCGATCCTGCCCGTGACGACGGCCCGCTCCGAGATGCCCGGCGCCGAGGAGTACATCGAGTTCCAGGTCGCCGGCCGCGCGGTGGGCGGGATGATGGACCTGAGCAAGCTCCCGCCGGGGGTGCCGCCGCACTGGCAGCCGTACTTCCACGTGGACAGCGTGGACGACATCCAGGCGGCCGCCGTCCGCGCCGGCGCCACGGTCCTGGCCCCCGCCTTCGACATGGCGGCGGGCCGCATGGCCGTCCTGTCCGACCCCCAGGGCGGCGCGTTCTCCGTGATCACGGCCTCCATGCAGGAACAGCCGGCCTGACCTCCCGAGCGGGTCCGCGCCGCCCTCCCACAAGGGCGGCGCGCCCGGCACCCCGCTAGGGCGCGTATGTGGTGACACGTCCACCTCGCCCCTCGTCGAGTGCGGGGGCACGTCGGACCAGGGTGAGACCGAGCAGGCCGACGCCGACGGCCATCATCGCCGAGCGGCGTTGAGCAGGAGGATGGCTGCGCATCCCATACCCGCCCAACCAGCGAGTCCGTAAAGGGATTTCGATGACATGATGCCTCCAGGTGCGAAAAGAATCAGGGTCGGGGCGGGGCTACGGGCGGGTGGTGGGCCCCGTCCAGGTCTCCAGTTCGCCGAACGCCGCGACGAAGGACGGAAGCATCGGCCGGTAGGTCTCCTTGTCGATCGCGACCAGCCCGTCGGTGTGGGTGCCACCGGGGACGTGCACGTAGCGGTGCAGTGAGGCGCGCCCTGCGTCGGTGACCATCCGGTCGTACACGTCACCGAAGGTGGCCGGCGGGGTCAGCGCGTCGAGCGTGCCCTGGATGCTGATGAGCGGGCGCTTGATGTTCCCGGTCAGCGAGATCCGCTCGACTGCCCGGTGCACCGCTTCCGGGCGCGAGGCGAAGTCGTAGTCGGTGTCGCAGCCGGGACCGGTGCCGGCCGGGCAGAACGGGGTGCCGCCCCGGGTGGCGCCGTCGTAGTCGGGGTCGAGCTCCTCGCGGACGACGCGCTGCAGGAGGTCCCACTGCTTGTTGTAGTGGTAGCCCCACTGCTTTTCGGAACCCTTCGGGTAGCCGGCGGCGAGGATCTCGTCGTACGCGGACCGGTCGCCCTTGGCGAGGCGGGGGTAGGCGCGCAGCGCCGGTGGGAGTGCGGTGAGCAGGCTGCCCTCCTTGGTGAAGGTGAGGGCGTTCCAGTCGATGCCGCCGGTGTAGAGCTCGGGGTGGTGCTCCAGCTGCCAGCGGACCAGGTAGCCGCCGGCGGAGAGTCCGGCGACGTACGTGACGCGCGGCGTGCGCCCGTAGTACTGGTCGGTGACCTTCTTCGCCGCGACGGTGAGCTGCGTGACCCGGCGGTGCCATTCCATGATCGCGTCGCCGGGCCGGTCGCCGTCCTTGTAGAGCTCGTCGCCGGTGTTGCCCTTGTCGGTCGCGGCGTAGGCATAGCCCTTGGCGAGCACCTGGTCGCTGATGATCGGGTCGTTGGCGTACTGCTCGCGGGTCCCCGGCGGGCCGGCCACGACGAGGCCGCCGTTCCAGTTCTTGGGCAGCCGGATGACGAACTGGCTGTCGTGGTTCCAGCCGTGGTTGGTGTTGGTGGTGGAGGTGTCGGGGAAGTAGCCGTCGATCTGGACTCCGGGGGCTCCGGCCGGGGTGGGAGTGCCCGGCACGATCAGGCCCTCCCAGTCCTTGGGGTCGGTGTGTCCGGTGAGCTGAGTGCCCGTGGTGGTCAGGTCGGCCAGGCAGCTGGAGACCGAGTACTCCGCTCCCGGGACCCGGATTGCGGAGCAGCGGTCCGCCTGGGTGGTGCTGCCCGCAGGGACGGTCAGGGCGGTCGCGAGCAGCAACGGTGCGATGACGAGATGGCGAAGCACGGCGCCCTCTTCTCGATGGGGAATGTGACGCCTCGAATTCTGGAAAGCGCAGGTCATCTTGGGTAAGTGCGAGATGGCCCGATCGGCTGTGGCCAGAGGTCACATGACCTCCGGCCAGACGGTGCGCCGGTTTCGCGCGTGGATGCGGGATCGTGGTGCCGACCGCATACGCTGCGAGAAAGAGCGCCTTCGGGCCTTCGTGAGCCCTGGAGGTGGTCCAATGTCGCGGCCCGTTCCCTGGATACCCGCCGTCCTGTACGGCGCCGTACTGCTCGGGGGTGTCTACTACGCCGTGATCGGTCCGGGCCCGGGGGCGCGGACCGCCGCATTCGCGGCCCTCCTCAGCGCGTTGGCCGCCCTCGACCTGTGTGAACCCCGGCAGTGGCGCGGGCGGCGGATCCCGGCGGGCGCAGTGTTCGTGCTCCGGGTGCTGCTGCTCTGCGCGGTCGCGGCCGTCGACGAGTCCGGACTGTCGCGCGTGCTGTTCGTCCTCGTGCCGTTCCTGGCGTTCTTCGCGTACGGATCCACCGTCGCCATCGGTCTCGGCGTCGGCTGCGTGGCGGCGCTGGCGGGCGCGTTCACCCTGTGGGTTCCTCACTGGCAGGTGCGGGCCGAGTACATATCGGACCTGCTGATGTTCGCCCTGGGCGTCGTCCTGGCCCTCACGATGGCCGCGGTGGCCGTGCGCGAGCAGCAGGCCCGCACCCGACTGGAGGGCACCCTCGCCCAGGTCGCGGAGCTGTCCGCGGCGCGCGAGCGCAACCGGCTGGCCCGCGAGATCCACGACAGCCTCGGCCACCACCTGACCGCGATCGGGATCCAGTTGGAGAAGGCCGAGGCGTTCGCCTCCCTCGATCCGCAGGGTTCGGCGCAGGCGGTGTCCCATGCCCGCTGGTCGGCGAACCGCGCCCTGGACGAGGTACGGGCATCCGTGCGCACCCTGGGCCCCGAGTCGGAGTCCGAACCGGCCGGCCTCGCCCGGGCGCTCGCCGACCTCGTTCACCACCTGGACGGCGGGAGCCGCCGCATCACCCTCGACATGTCGGGCGCCGAGCGCCGGCCGCTGCTGGTCCTGTACCGGGCCGCGCAGGAGGGGCTGACCAACGCCTGCCGGCATTCCGGTGCCACCGAGATCAGGGTGGACGTCGCCTACGACGGGCGCGGAGCCCGCCTCCAAGTGATCGACAACGGCAGCGGGTTCGATTCCGTCGACGAAGGGTTCGGGCTGACGGGGCTGCGCGAACGGGTCCGCCTCGCCGGGGGGACCATGGCCATCGACAGCTCGGCCGGCGGCACGGTCCTCACGGTCGGGGTCCCGTGGTGATCGAGGACGGGAACACGGGCGTGGACGTGCGCGTCTTCGTCGTCGACGACCAGGACCTCGTGCGGGAGGGCATCACCGCACTTCTCGGCATCCAGCCGGGCATCGAGGTGGCGGGTAGCGCGCGCGACGGTGCCGAGGCGGTCGAAACGGCCCCGGCCTGCCGCCCCGACGTGGTGCTGATGGACGTCCGGATGCCCGGGATCGACGGCGTGGCCGCCACCGGGCTGCTCCGCCGCAGCCTGCCCGCATGCAAGATCGTGATGCTGACGACCTTCAACGACGACGAGTACGTCACCCGGGCGCTGAAGGCCGGCGCGGTGGGTTACCTCCTCAAGAACCTGCCCGCCGCCGAACTGGCGCGGGCCGTGCGTCTCGCCCACGTCGGGGTGGCCCAGTTCGACCAGACGGTCATCGCCAACCTGGCAGCCGGGCTGCCGACCCGCGAACTGCTCACTCCGCGGGAGAGGGAGGTCCTCCGCCTCATCTCGGCAGGCGCCACGAACAAGGAGATCGCATCCCGCCTGTACCAGCGA
>NZ_JZWV01000498.1 GCF_000966975.1 Streptomyces katrae
CATCCCGCCTGTACCTCAGCGAGGGCACCGTCAAGAACCACATCTCCCGCGTCCTGAGTCGGCTGGGTCTGCGCGACCGCACTCAGGCCGCCCTCTACGCCCGGGACAACGGCCTCATCTGAGCCGGCCGCCCGGGATGCGGAGGTCCGCACACGGAATCCCGCCTCCCGGGAAGAGGTCAGCACTCTGGGGCTGGGTACCGGTTGCTCCCGTTACGGTGCAGGCCCGACCGGCCCCCGACCGGCCTCAGAACGGCGGCCAGGAGGAGCCCGGGGGAGGCGTCGGGTTCTCCCGCAGTCTGTCGCGCATCTCGGGCGGCCAGCGCCGGTCGATGACGGCCGCGGCCTCCGTGCAGGCGCCGCAGGCACTGTCCCATTCCGGCGACCACGGGTACGGGGAGGTCGAAAGCCCTTCGTGGCCGATCCCGCACAGGGTCGCCCCGGAACCGGTGAAGGCGTAGGCCGTGTCGTAGGCGTGGAGGACTTCCTCGGACAGCCGCGGTGACTCCGCCCGCTCCCACCGCAGCTCCATGGGCAGGTACGACGGCCGACAGGCCTCGAGGGGATGGTGGCCCAGCTCGGTCCACGCGTAGCACCAGGCACAGAACCACCGCTCCTTGACCGGCAGCTCCCACGCCTCGACCGCTTCCCTGACCGGCCGCGGCTGCATCTCGCACCCACACACATCACACGTCACGGCCCGATCGTGTCACGGCCGTCGCAGCGGAACTCGGCCCAGACGACCTTCCCCGGCGACCGGGGCAGCACCCCCCACAGGTCGGAGACGGCCTCCACGATCTGCAGCCCGTTCCCCGGGGCCCGCCCCAGCATCCGCGACCGCCCGGGCCCGCTGTCGTGCACCTCGACGCGCACGCAGCACCCGAAGCCCAGCAGCCGCACCCGGTACGACCGCCCGCGCGGCACCCCGTACCGCAGGGCGTTGGTCGCCAGCTCACTGACACAGAGCACGACATCGTCCCGCCGCTCCGGCAGGCCCCACGCGTCGAGCGTCTCGCGGGCGAAGTCCCGTGCGGCGGAAACGGTTTGGTAGGCCCGGGGAAACAACCGCTCGCGCATGAGCCCGGGTTGAGTATTTAGGTTCACGGGACGATGGTGGCGCCGAGTGACTACCTTGTAACCCTGCGCCAACCCGTACTCCGCTCTGAGTACGGGTCGGTCGGGGGTAATCCACGCGCCCAGGTGGGGAGTCCAACGCCATGCCACCCAAGAAGCGCCCACGCGCGAACGCGACGACGATGAAGATGATCGGCAGGCAGGTAGCCGCCGCCAGGGTCGCCAAGGGCTACACCCAGAAACAGCTCGCCGAACTGGTCAAGGTGGACGAGGAGACCGTCGCCTCCATCGAACAGGGCCGACGTCGGTTGATGCCGAACGTCGCCGAGCTGCTGGACTTCCACCTGGGCCTGCCGGGCCTGCTGACGGTGGCAGCACTCCAGATGCCCGCAACGGACGTGATCCCGCCGTGGGCCGAGGAGTTCCTGGACCGTGAGCGCGAGGCCATCGCCATCTCCTCGTACGAGAACCAAGTCATGCCCGGGCTGCTCCAGACGGACGCCTATGCCGACGCCGTTTTCCGCAGTTGTGTACCCGTGCTGGGTGAGGAGGAGGTCGCCGGCCGCACCACGGTGCGGGTCCGGCGACGGGAGATCCTCCGGCGCAAGGAACCCGTCATGCTCAGCTTCGTGATCTGGGAGCCCGTGCTCCTGCTGCAGCTGGGCGGCCGGGAGGTCTACCGGGAGCAGCTCACCCACCTACGCGCCTGCTCGGAACTTCCGGGCGTCTCCCTCCAGATCTATCCCCTCGCGCACTCTCAACACCCGTCACTCGACGGGCCGTTCGTCCTCCTGGAAACCCGGGACCACCAGCGCCTCGCCTACATGGAATCCCAGCATGGCAGCCACCTCACCTCCGAGCCGAATGAGGTGAGCATCGTGGAACGCAGGTATGCGATGCTGCGGACACAGGCCCTCAACCCCGCAGAGACGAGAGCCGAGTTTGACCGCCTGCTAGGAGAGTCATGAGCACCACCCTGAAGTGGTTCAAGTCCAGCTACAGCGGCAGCAACGGTGGCAACTGCGTCGAGGTCGCCACCACGCCCACCACCATCCACGTCCGGGACTCCAAGGTCGAGGACGGTCCCGTCCTCGACCTCGGGCCCGCCAGCTGGGCGGCGCTCACCGGGTGGGTCAGCGAGTGATCGGGTACGACGTGCGTCCCGACGCGTCGTCGATCTCGTCGTGCGCCTTGCTGAGCAGCTGCTCCTTTATGTCGTTCAGCGCGCGGGCCGCCGCGATCTCCTCGCCCACGCGGGGCTGATTACCGTCACTGGGGTGACGGCTGGCGTACCCGTGCCCGCGGACCTCGTTCCCGTCCGGTAGCCGGACCATGGCCGCCGCCCGCGTGCGCTTGTTGTCCTCCTGGAACTCCATTTCCACATGCCATCCGACGGCATCCTTCATGGCGATCACCTCCGTGGCCGCTGAATTCCAGGGTGCACCCGGCGGCGCGTCCCCGCATCAGGTCCACTGCTTGGAGGGGGCCTGCCCGGGAAGCGGCTTGCCGATCAGGGCGAGCGGGATGAAGAAGTTGACCTGGCTGATCGCGAGGATCAGGGTCGTCAGGGCCTTCTCGTCGTAGTGCTCCGCGGCCTCCGCGAAGACTTCGTCCGACACCCGCTCGCGGCCCGCCGGCGGAGCCGTCAGCACGGCCTCCACCAGCGCCAGCGCCGCCCGCTCGGCCGGGGTGAAGCAGAGGGCGTCCGCCCACGACGAGACGGCGGTGATCCGGTCCTCGGCCTCCCCCGCCCCGCGCAGGGCGTCGGTGTGCATCTTCGTCAGGTAGCTGTTCGCGACGATCTGGCCGGCCCGCAGGTGCATCAGGGAGATCGTGGACTGCGGGACCGTGCCGTTGCCGATCAGCTTGTACATCGCCCCCGTCACGGCGCCGAGGTCCGGCAGGGTCTTGACGGGGTTGGACAGGCGGGAGCGGTGGGTCTCGGACATGATCGGCCTCTTCCTCGGTCAGCGTCAGCGCGTGTTCTCACTGCACTGACCCCTCCCGCGAGGCGAATGTGACAGCCCGGGGAGAAAACTTTCTGCTGCCCCAGGGAGAGGGCGATCAGCAGGACGAAAGCGGCCACGGCTGTGAGGGTGCGCAGGTCGTTGAAGAGTTCCCAGCGCCGCAGGACCTCCGCGTGGTCGGCCGACGCCGAGGTGCGGGCCCATTCCTTGATCCGGCCGTTGATCGGCACATTGCCGAACCGGGTCGTCAGGAAGGACGCGAGGGCCAGCATGCCTGCCGAACCCGCGACCAGACGGGCGCGTCCGCGGGTGAAGGCCGCGAGGGCGAGGGAGCTGAGGATCGACACGGCCATCGCCGCCTGCATGGTGATGCCGTTCATCTTCATCAGCTCGGCGATGGAAGGACAGCCGCATGTCGAGCGGTACCGCGTTGAAGGTGGGGACGAGGTTGGCCGCGCTGTAGCCGAACGCGCCGGCGAGGAGGCCGGTGGCCAGCAGGGCGAGTCCCTGGAGAAGTCGGATGCGCGTGTTTGTTGCCACGGCTCCAAGGCTCTCGGCAGGCCCGCAGCAAGTCCAAGAGTTTGCACGTCTCGCAGGCAGAACGATCAGTTATGGGGAGATCGCAGAGCCACGCCCGCGGCGCCACGTCCGGCCGACGCGCACCCCATAGCGTCAAGCCAGACTTACGGTTTATGCTCGGGCCGTGCGAGCCACGAGCGATCCCCTGACGAACGACGAGAAGACTGAGCTGGACGAGGCCCTCAAGGCCGTCCGGCGGGCCGAGCAGGCCCTCGCGCGGGCGCAGGCTCACCTCAACCGCATGGCGGGTCGCATCGGCTCCGCCGACCGCTACGGGCAGAAGGCGGCGGTAGGTCGCCGTGTCGGATGGTCCCGCCAGCACGTCACCGCTCTCGCCAATGCCTACCGGGCGGGCGAACTGGATCAGGAGGAGAGGACCGAAGCCGCATGAGCACCGCGCCCCAGCCGTCCGCCGTTCCGCAGCCGCCCACCCAGCCCGAGGCCATCCGCGCCGCCCTCGCCCAGGTTGCCCCGCACCTGCTCGCCGACTTCGACCGTGATCGCGCGTCCAGCACCGCCCGGGCGCGAGCTGAGGTGTCCGCAGTTCCCCTCCGCGCCTTCACCGAGGCATGGGCCGTCGAGGTGGCCATCGCCCGACACCCGGAGACCGCTGCCCGGCTCCGGGCCCTTGAGGCCCGAGCCGGAGAAGTCACCGACCTCGGCGAGGCGCGCAACATCACCGCCGAGATCAGCCGCATTCGCAACGCAGCCGCCGCGGAGGCGGGCATCCGTACCGCCGGCGAGGCCTCCAAGTGACCGATGACCATTGGGTGTGGGAGTACGCCTTCCACTCTGAGGACGAGGTCGGCTACCCGAAGGTTGTACGCGACGAGGTGAAGGCCGTCGCCGACCAGATCGTCGAACTTGCCAACCTCGGCATCGACCCGGCCGAACTCGGCGATCCCACCCCCGGTACGGCTCGCCGTCACATGCTTCCCTCCGGCGGATGGTTCGAGACACAGGCACTCCCCAGGACGAGACCACGCCTCCTCGCCGTGGTCCTGGTCGTACCGCCGCTGCACCTGCTCTGAGGTAGCCGCAGCAGGCGCAGGCGTGGAGGAAGAGGACGGCGTCCTGCTGCTCCACCATGCGCCCGGCTCCGGGCGGGCCCGGGAGCAGCCGCAGGGACCGCCCCCACCCCCGGAGGTCACCGCTCGCGGCGCAGCCAGCCCGCGACCTCGGTCGCCCAGTACGTCAGGATCGTGTCCGCGCCCGCCCGCTTGATGCCGAGCAGGGTCTCCATGATCGCCCGGTCGCGCTCGATCCAGCCCTTCTCGGCGGCGGCCTCGATCATCGCGTACTCGCCGCTGATCTGGTACGCCGCCACCGGCACGTCCACGGCCTCCGCGACCCGGTGCAGGATGTCCAGGTACGGGCCGGCCGGCTTGACCATGACCATGTCGGCGCCCTCCTCCAGGTCCAGCGCCAGCTCGCGCAGGGACTCGCGGGCGTTCGCCGGGTCCTGCTGGTAGGTCTTGCGGTCGCCCTGGAGGGAGGAGGCGACGGCCTCGCGGAAGGGGCCGTAGAAGGCGGAGGAGTACTTGGCGGTGTAGGCGAGGATCGACACGTCCTCGTGGCCCGTCTCGTCCAGCGCGTCGCGGATCACGCCGACCTGGCCGTCCATCATGCCGCTCGGGCCCACGACGTGGACGCCCGCGTCGGCCTGGACCTGGGCCATCTCCGCGTACCGCTCCAGCGTCGCGTCGTTGTCCACCCGGCCGTCGGCGTCCAGGACCCCGCAGTGGCCGTGGTCGGTGTACTCGTCCAGGCACAGGTCCGACATGATCACCAGGTCGTCGCCGACCTCGGACTTCACGTCGCGGATCGCCAGCTGCAGGATGCCGTCCGGCTCGGTGCCCGCCGTGCCCAGCGCGTCCTTGTTCTCGTCCGCCGGGACGCCGAAGAGCATGATCCCCGCCACGCCCGCCTCGACGGCCTCCACGGCGGCCTTCCTCAGCGTGTCGCGGGTGTGCTGCACGACGCCCGGCATCGCCGAGATCGGCAGGGGCTCGCTGATGCCCTCCCGGACGAACGCCGGCAGGATCAGGTCCGAGGGGTGCAGCCGGTACTCGGCGACCATCCGCCGCATCGCCGGGGTGGTGCGCAGCCGGCGGGGCCGCGAACCGGGGAAGGATCCGTACGCGCTCATCTTCTAGTCGCCTCTTCGAGCATCGACAGCAGTCGCCCCAAGCCTAGGCCCCCGCCTCTACGGCCAGTCGACCAGCGCCGTGAAGACGAGCGTGGCGAGCACGACCAGACCCGGCGCGGCGAAGGCCAGCCCCACCCGCCGGGCCGTGTTGCGCACCCGCCACGGCAGCGCCCAGCAGCACACCAGCAGCACCAAGGCACCCAGCAGCCCCGCCAGGAACACCGGCCAGGCGATCCGGAAGCTGGCGTCGAAGGCGTGCGCGGCCGCGGTGTCGCAGGAGTCGCAGGCCATCGGCGAGATCCCGGTGTAGAACAGCGCCACCAGTGCCATCGGCAGCGTCAGCAGCGTGGAGACCAGCGGCGCCACGAAGGCCCGCCGGGCCGGGGCGTCACCGGCACGCAGGTTCTCGGTCATGCCCCCATCCCACCGCGCCCCGCTCCTCGCCGGAATCCGCACGCCTACTCAAACCCGCCTGGGTACCCGGCACGCCGAAGGGGCCCGGGCGCTCTGCGCACCCGGGCCCCTCCCGTCCCCGAAGCGGCCGGCGCCGCTAAGGCACTCACGTCGTACGGCGGCGCCGCGCGCCCGGACGGCGCTCGCTCGGCCGGGCCACGGCCTCGCCGGCTTCCTTGGCCGCCTCGCGCCGGGCCTCCCCGTACGCGGCCAGCGCCTCCGCCAGCTTGCCGACGCTCGGCTCCGGCGACAGCACGTCCACGCGCAGGCCGTGCTCCTCCGCCGTCTTGGCCGTCGCCGGCCCGATACAGGCGATCACGGTCACGTTGTGCGGCTTGCCCGCGATGCCGACCAGGTTCCGCACGGTGCTCGACGAGGTGAAGAGAACGGCGTCGAAGCCGCCGCCCTTGATCGCCTCACGGGTGTCCGCCGGCGGCGGCGAGGCGCGCACGGTCCGGTAGGCCGTGACGTCGTCCACCTCCCAGCCCAGCTCGATCAGCCCGGCCACCAGCGTCTCGGTGGCGATGTCGGCGCGCGGCAGGAAGACGCGGTCGATCGGGTCGAAGACCGGGTCGTACGGCGGCCAGTCCTCCAGCAGACCGGCGGCCGACTGCTCACCGCTGGGCACCAGGTCCGGCTTCACACCGAACTCGACCAGCGCGGCCGCGGTCTGCTCGCCGACCGCGGCGACCTTGATGCCCGCGAAGGCACGCGCGTCGAGCCCGTACTCCTCGAACTTCTCCCGCACCGCCTTGACGGCGTTCACCGAGGTGAAGGCGATCCACTCGTAGCGGCCCGTCACCAGGCCCTTGACCGCCCGCTCCATCTGCTGCGGGGTGCGAGGCGGCTCCACGGCGATGGTCGGCACCTCGTGCGGCACCGCGCCGTACGAACGCAGCTGGTCGGAGAGCGAAGCGGCCTGCTCCTTGGTGCGCGGCACGAGCACCCGCCAGCCGAACAGCGGCTTCGACTCGAACCAGGCCAGCTCCTCACGGCGCGTGGCCGCGCCCTGCTCGCCGACCACGGCTATGACCGGCCGGGAGCCCTCGGGGGACGGGAGCACCTTGCCCTGCTTGAACACCTGGGCGATGGTGCCCAGGGTCGCGGTCCAGGTCCGCTGCCGGGTCGTCGTACCGCCGACGGTCACCGTCAGCGGGGTCTCCGGCTTGCGGCCGGCCGACACCAGCTCGGCGGCGGCCGCGGCGACCGTCTCCAGCGTGGCGGAGACGACCACGACGCTGCCCTCGCCGGCACCCACCTCGGCCCAGCAGCGCGCCGAGGCGTGCTTGGCGTCCACGAAGCGCACGTCCGCGCCCTTGTCGCCGCGCAGCGGCACACCCGCGTACGCGGGCACGCCGACGGCGGTCGCGACACCGGGCACGACCTCGAAGGGGATGCCCTCGTTCGCGCAGGCCAGCATCTCGGCGGCCGCGTTCCCGTCGAGCCCCGGGTCGCCGGTGACGGCACGGACGACCCGCCTGCCGGAGCGCGCGGCCTCCATGACAAGATTGGCGGCGTCGCGGATCACCGGGACCCC
>NZ_JZWV01000499.1 GCF_000966975.1 Streptomyces katrae
ACTGACTTCTCGTCAGCGACCGTCAGCTGTGGCGTGTCGACGCCCGCACGCGCGTGGGTCCGTACGACGTCGAGCACCTCGGGCTCGGCGATCAGCACGTCCGCGGCGGCGAGCGCCTCCACGGCGCGCAGCGTCAGCAGACCCGGGTCGCCGGGGCCGGCACCCAGGAAGGTGACGAGCCCTTGGACCGCGACGGCCGGGAATGCGGAGGTGGTGGGGCTTGAGGGGTTCAAAGGGATCGCTCCCCCATCAGACCGGCCGCGCCCTTGGCCAGCATCTCGTCCGCGAGTTCGCGGCCGAGCGCCATGGCCTCGTCGTACGACTGGGGCACGGGACCGGTGGTGGACAGCTGCACCAGCGTGGAACCGTCGAGGGTCCCGACGACACCACGCAGGCGCATTTCATTGACAGTCTGGCCGTCGGCCAGGGCGCCCACGGGCGCGCTGCAGCCGGCCTCCAGCGCCGCGAGCAGGGCACGCTCCGCGGTGACCGCGGCCCGGGTGTACGGGTCGTCCAGCCGGCCGAGCGCGGCGACCAGCTCCGTGTCGGACGCCAGGCACTCCACGGCCAGGGCTCCCTGGCCGGGCGCGGGCAGCACGTTGTCGACCGACAGCAGGTCGGTCGCCTCGTCACCGCGCCCGATGCGGTTGAGGCCGGCGGCGGCGAGCACGACCGCGTCGAGCTCACCGTCGCGCACGAACTGGATCCGGGTGTCGACGTTGCCGCGGATGGCGACGCACTCGATCGACTTCCCCAGGCTCTTCGCGTACGCGTTCAGCTGCGCCATCCGGCGCGGCGAGCCGGTACCGACCCGGGCGCCGTCCGGGAGCTGCTCGAAGGTCAGCCCGTCGCGCGCCACGAGGGCGTCGCGCGGGTCCTCCCGCTCCGGCATGGCCGCGATGACCAGCTCGTCGGGCTGCGTGGTCGGCAGGTCCTTCAGCGAGTGCACCGCGAAGTCGACCTCGCCGCGCGCGAGCGCGTCGCGCAGCGCGGTGACGAACACGCCGGTGCCGCCGATCTGCGCGAGGTTCTCACGGGACACGTCGCCGTACGTCGTGATCTCCACGAGCTCCACGGGCCGGCCGGTGACCGCCCGGACCGCCTCGGCGACGTGCCCGGACTGGGACATGGCCAGCTTGCTTCGCCGCGTGCCAAGCCGGAGGGGCTGGTCGGGACGTGAGTTCATGATGCCCGTCCTGGGTCGTCGTTCTTCGGATCGGCCGCGTCCGCCCGGCTGACGGATGCCACCGTCTGAGGGTCGAGGTCGAAGAGTTCACGCAGCGCCTCGGCGTACCCGGCGCCGCCGGGCTCGCTCGCGAGCTGCTTCACGCGCACGGTCGGCGCGTGGAGGAGCTTGTCGACGACGCGGCGCACGGTCTGGGTGACCTCCGCGCGCTGCCGTTCGTCGAGGTCGGGTACCCGCCCGTCGAGGCGTGCCACCTCCATGGCGACGACCTCGGCGGCCATCGCCCGCAGGGCGACCACGGTGGGGGTGATGTGCGCGGCCCGCTGGGCGGCCCCGAAGGCCGCGACCTCCTCGGCCACGATCCCGCGCACGGCGTCGACATCGGCGGCCATGGGCGCGTCCGCACTCGCCTCGGCCAGGCTCTCGATGTCCACGAGCCGCACGCCGGGGATCCGGTGCACGGCGGCGTCGATGTCCCGCGGCATGGCCAGGTCGAGCAGCGCCAGCCGCACGGGGGCGGTACCGGCGTGACTGCGGCTCCCCCGCCGGGGCTGCCGCTGCGCGGCGGCCTCCCCCTGATCGGCCCAGGCCCCGTGCAGTTCGAGCGAAGTGGCGTCCACTCCGGCGAGCGCGGACCGCCCGTCCCCGACGGGCACGTCCACGGGACAGCCGTCGGCGACAGCCGGAGCGGCGATGGTCCGAGCGGCCCCGGCATCGGCCAGCCGCCGCCCACCTTCGGCGGCGGCGACGAGCCGCGCCAGAACGTCGGCATCGACCCCGGCCACTACGGCCGCGCCCGGGGCCACGGACCCGCCCGCCCGGGGCGCGCTCCCGGCTGCCCGCGGCACGTCCCCGGCCGCGGCGAAGCCGCCGGCCGTGCCCGGCACGGGCTCTCCGGCATCGGTCAGATCAAGCCCCGCCTGGGGGCCCCTCCCAGCGGGCGGGGTCTGGGGGCGGAGCCCCGAGGGGGCCTGGGGCGCAGCCCCTGCCCCGGGGTCCGGGGCGGAGCCCCGGGAGGGGGTCCGGGGCGAAGCCCCGGTTTCGGGGAGGGGCGGGGTGGGGGAAAGCCCCGCAGGGCCAGCCGACACGGCCGCGGCCACGTCGTCCCCGGTCAGCACCAGCCCCGTGGCCCCCGTACAGGACACGACGACATCGGCCCGCCCGAGCTCCTCGGCCACGGCGGACATCGGAACGGCCCGCGCAGCGACACCGGTGCCCGAGGCAACCAGAATCTCCGCGAGACGCTCCGCCCGCTCGGCGGTCCGGTTCGCCACGGCGATCTCCGCGACCCCCACCCGCGCCAGCGTGGCGGCGGCCAGCGAGGACATCGACCCGGCGCCGATCACCAGCGCCCGCTTCCCGGCGGCCCAGTCCGCGACCGGCTCCCGCACGGCCAGCTGCTCCAGACCGAAGGTCACCAGCGACTGCCCGGCCCGGTCGATCCCGGTCTCCGAGTGCGCCCGCTTGCCGACCCGCAGCGCCTGCTGGAACAGGTCGTTGATCAGCCGCCCGGCGGTGTGCAGCTCCTGCCCCAGCGCCAGCGCGTCCTTGATCTGCCCGAGGATCTGCCCCTCGCCGACCACCATCGAGTCCAGCCCGCACGCCACCGAGAACAGGTGGTGCACCGCCCGGTCCTCGTAGTGGACGTACAGGTACGGGGTGAGCTCCTCCAGCGCGACCCCGCTGTGCTGGGCCAGCAGCGTGGACAGCTCGGCGACGCCGGCGTGGAACTTGTCCACGTCGGCGTACAGCTCGATCCGGTTGCAGGTGGCCAGCACCGTCGCCTCGGCCGCCGGCTCGGCGGCCAGGGTGTCGTGCAGCAGCTTGACCTTGGCGTCGGCGGACAGCGAGGCACGCTCCAGCACGCTCACCGGCGCGCTGCGGTGGCTCAGGCCGACAACGAGCAGGCTCATGCCGGCATCACCGCCGGAACGTCACCCTCGGGCCCGCCCTTGCGCGCGGAGGCGGCGCCCCGCCCGGCCGGCGGCCGGAGCGGCTCCGGTCCCGCTGGCCCCGCCGGTGGTGCCCTCGGCCGGCGTGCCCGCGGCCTCGGCCCCGCCCCCGGTCTCCTCGCCGGCCTTCCGCTGCTCGTGGAACGCCAGGATCTGCAGCTCGATCGACAGGTCGACCTTGCGCACGTCCACCCCGTCCGGCACGGACAGCACGGTGGGCGCGAAGTTCAGGATGGAGGTGACCCCCGCCGCGATCAGCCGCTCGCTGACCTGCTGCGCGGCGCCCGCCGGGGTCGCGATGACCCCGATGGAGACGCCGTTCTCCTCGATGATCTTCTCCAGGTCGTCGGTGTGCTGCACGGGCATGCCGGCCACCGGCTTGCCGGCCATGGCCGGATCGGCGTCGATCAGCGCGGCCACGCGGAACCCGCGCGACGCGAAACCGCCGTAGTTGGCCAGGGCGGCGCCGAGGTTGCCGATGCCGACGATGACGACGGGCCAGTCCTGGGTCAGCCCGAGCTCACGGGAGATCTGGTAGACGAGGTACTCGACGTCGTAGCCCACGCCCCGCGTGCCGTAGGAGCCGAGGTACGAGAAGTCCTTGCGCAGCTTCGCGGAGTTGACTCCGGCGGCGGCCGCGAGCTCCTCGGAGGACACCGTGGGCACCGAGCGCTCGGAGAGCGCGGTGAGCGCGCGCAGGTACAGCGGAAGCCGGGCGACAGTGGCCTCGGGAATACCTCGGCTGCGGGTCGCCGGTCGGTGAGTTCGGCCAGTTGCCACGATGCTCCTGCGGGATGAGCGGGGCTGTAGGCGGCCTCTTGTCCCAGGACCGCCCCGTCGGAAGCAGGCTATGTCTTTGTGAACGCGTGCACAAAGATTGTGTCCGCTTTGTCCGAGCAAAGTGACCGGGGTCACGCGGGCTGGGCACCTGGGGCCGGAACCGGGAACGGGCCGAACCCGTTCAAATCCCGAGGGGGGCAAAGCGGTACACACTCCTTATCGATACGCCCCCGAGTCCCCATAAATCGCCCATGATGGTAACGGCCCGGAGGGTCAGGCTCCCAATGCCTTCCGAAGCCGGTCGGGGTTCACCCTCCAGAAGGTGTGCTGTTCACCGTCCACCAGCACGACCGGAATCTGCTCCCAGTGCCGGCGGTAGAGCTCCTCGTCCTGCGAGATGTCCTTCTTCTCCCACTGCGCACCCGTCTCGGCGCACACCTTCTCGATCACTTCCTGGGCGTCGTCGCACAGATGACACCCCGGCTTCCCGACGAGCGTCACCATCCGCTCCTCGGGACGCTTCTTTTCCTTACGGCGCAGCAAAGGGCTCATGCCGCCATTGTCCCGCGCCCGAGGGACCATGTGCCCGAAGAGTTAACCCCTCTGTTTCCCGGCGGTTCGGGAACTCCCGAACACAATGGCTATGCTCGCGTCATGGCCGCTCTGGGATGGCTCACCCCCCGTAGACGCTCCGCGACAGCGCGGAGCGTGCTGGCAGGCGAGGCCTCGGCCGAGGCCGCCCGCAAGACCGCGCGGTCCGACGCCCCACCGCACCCCGCACCGGCGGCGCCGCAGGCCCCCGAGACCGCAAGCGGAACCGGAACCGACATCACCGCGCCCCCCGCCGAGGCCGCGGCCGAACCCGCGTTCCCGGTCCCCGGCGACGACCTCGCCGCCGCCTTCTTCGACCTCGACAACACCGTCATGCAGGGCGCCGCGATCTTCCACTTCGGCCGCGGCCTCTACAAGCGCGAGTTCTTCCGCCGCCGGGAACTGGCCCGCTTCGCCTGGCAGCAGGCCTGGTTCCGGCTCGCCGGGGTCGAGGACCCCGAGCACATGCAGGACGCCCGCGACAGCGCCCTGTCCATCGTCAAGGGCCACAAGGTCTCCGAACTGATGTCGATCGGCGAGGAGATCTACGACGAGTACATGGCCGAGCGGATCTGGCCGGGCACCCGCGCCCTGGCCCAGGCCCACCTCGACGCCGGCCAGAAGGTCTGGCTGGTCACCGCCGCGCCCGTCGAGACCGCCACGATCATCGCCCGCCGCCTCGGCCTGACCGGCGCCCTGGGCACCGTCGCCGAGTCCGTGGACGGGGTCTACACCGGCCGCCTGGTCGGCGAGCCGCTGCACGGCCCCGCGAAGGCGGAGGCGGTGCGCGCGCTGGCCGCCGCCGAGGACCTGGACCTCGCGCGCTGCGCGGCGTACAGCGATTCGCACAACGACATCCCGATGCTGTCGCTGGTCGGGCATCCGTACGCGATCAATCCCGACACAAAACTGCGCAAGCATGCCCGTGCACACGACTGGCGGCTGCGCGACTATCGGACCGGGCGCAAGGCCGTGAAGGTCGGCGTCCCGGCCGCCGCCGGGGTCGGCGCGATCGCGGGCGGCGCGGCCGCCGCGATCGCCCTGCACCGCCGCCGCAAGTAGCAACGCCGGGCCCCGCCCCTCCCGCGGGCGGCCCGGCGGCCATTCGCTCCCCTCTACCCGCGCCGGTGGCGCGGCACTCCGGCCTGCCCGACTCGGTCGCGGGACATCCCGGAAGCGTCCAATCCGCGCACCCAAGTGATCACTTGCCGATCACCAACCCGCTCTGAATATGCCCTCGACACGCAACAGAAGTGTCGGAACCGGTGATTTCAGCAACTGGGTGTAGCGCTGCCTGTACGAAGCGTTATTCTCCTCAAACGCATGCCGCCGCCCGCCTGTCGCCACGACGGGTGAACGGTCCCGCACTGCACGTGATGGAAGCTCTGCCTCTGGGAGTCCCGTGTACCCACCTGTCGGGGTTGACGCCTCGGGCCTGGCTACGCTGCGCGCAACGGTCCTCGACCACCTGCGCGGCTTCGTCCCCACCGCGTACGCCGTCCCCGCCCTCGCCGCCGCGGTCCCCGCCGGACTCGGCCCGGCCGGTCCCTGCTACGCCCTGACCGACGGCGGAGCGACGGTGGGCAGACGCGGTCGCAGCGCGGGGTCCGCCGCCGGCGGCGGCACGAGCGCGCCCACCGCCCGCCGCCCCACGGCGGACAGCGACCAGGCGGCGGACAGCGACCAGGCCCGCATGATGGACCTGGTCGAACGCGCCCAGGCCGGCGAGGCCGAGGCCTTCGGCCGCCTCTACGACCAGTACAGCGACACGGTGTACCGCTACATCTACTACCGCGTCGGCGGCAAGGCGACCGCGGAGGATCTCACCAGCGAGACCTTCCTGCGCGCGCTGCGCCGCATCTCCACCTTCACCTGGCAGGGGCGCGACTTCGGCGCCTGGCTGGTGACCATCGCGCGGAACCTGGTGGCGGACCACTTCAAGTCCAGCCGCTTCCGCCTGGAGGTCACCACCGGCGAGATGCTCGACGCCAACGAGGTGGAGCGCAGCCCCGAGGACTCCGTCCTGGAGTCCCTCTCCAACGCGGCCCTGCTCGAAGCCGTGCGCAAGCTCAACCCGCAGCAGCAGGAGTGCGTGACCCTGCGCTTCCTCCAGGGCCTCTCGGTCGCCGAGACCGCACGGGTCATGGGGAAGAACGAGGGCGCGATCAAAACGCTCCAGTACCGCGCGGTGCGCACCCTGGCCCGCCTGCTCCCCGAAGACGCCCGCTGACGCGGGCGAACACGCCCGCGAAAAAACACGACAACCTCACACCCGGTGACCCCTCGATGACGCTGTGGTCCGATCATCCTTCGTCCGTAACCCAAGTGCCGCGCCGCTCGTTGTGCGGAATGCAGGCTCCCTGTGGACACGCCCTGCCCGAAGCCGCTCACTCGAAAGTGTGGATGTGCTCAAGGAAGGCAACCTTCCGGACACCTGGGGGAGTCGATCGTCATGACGAGAGGAGGTGCCGCCAGTGATCGCGAACGTGACCCCGCACCGGCGGGCGAACGCCTTCGCCCAGGCCCTGGAGGATCGGACCCCTTCCGACCTTTCGGAACCGGAACCGGCGGCCGAGCAGTCCGAGGCACCTGCCGAATCTGCCGACCACGACCGGTTGTTGGCCCTGGCGAGCGTGCTCGGCGAAAGAATGCCGCGCCCGGTGCTGGACCCCGAGGTCAAAGTGGTGCAACGAGCACAGCTCGTCGCCGCCATGGAGGCCATGGTGATGGAGGAGAGGGCCGGGGGCGGTGCCGCCGCGGACCCTCAGGTGCCCGAGCAGCGGACCGGCCGCGGCGCCCACCGGGCGACCTCGCTCCGGAAATTGCGGCCCCGCTCCCGCTGGTCCAAGGGCATCGCAGCGGGCGGCCTCACCGTGGGTGTGGCCGCAGGGGCCTTCAGCGGAGTGGCCGCTGCCAGCACCGACGCCCTGCCCGGTGACTCCCTCTACCCGGTCAAGCTGGGCATGGAGGACCTCAAGCTGGGCCTGGCCGACAAGGACGCGGACCGGGGCGAGCTCTACCTCGACCAGGCCTCCAGCCGCCTGTCGGAGGCGCGCAGGCTGATGGAGCGCGGCCGCTCCGGCCCCCTGGACCACGAAGTCCTGGGCGAGATCCGGCGTGCCCTCGCGGGCATGCAGCACGACGCGGCGGAGGGCCACCGGCTCCTCCAGGCGGCCTACGAACGGGACGGCTCGCTCGGCCCGATCCAGACGCTGTCCTCGTTCTCCCGCGCCCACCGCGACGCCTGGGGCCGGCTCCGCTCCAACCTGCCCCCGCAGCTCCACGACGTCGGCGACCAGGTGACCTCGGTCTTCCAGGCCATAGACGAAGACGTGGAGCCGCTCCAGGGCCTGCTGCCGAAGCCCCCGGAGCAGGGCCGCGGCGGACCGGGCTCCGGCCCGTCCACGGCGGACACCCCCGCGGCGCCGGGCAAGCAGCAGCAGCCCGCCCCCGCCTCGGGCGCTCCCTCACAGCCGGCCGCCCCCGCCGCGCCCAGCTCCCCCGGCAGCCAGACCC
>NZ_JZWV01000500.1 GCF_000966975.1 Streptomyces katrae
CCCCCGGCAGCCAGACCCCGGCCCCCGGAACCGGCCTCCTGGGCGGCACGGGCGACCTGCTGCACCCCCCGGCACAGGGCCAGTCCACCCCGGCCGCCCCGGTGGCCCCGGGCCTCCCCCAGCCGGACATCACCATCCCGCCCCTCCTCCCCAACCTGCTCCCGGGCCTGGGCATCAAGGCGGAAGACGCCGAGTAGGCGCACACGAACGCCGGCGGGGCTGGAAGATCCAGCCCCGCCGGCGTTCGACGCGCAGACAGACGGTCAGAAGAACACGGACCGCCGCTGCACCAGCAGCTTGTACAGCGTGTGCTGAATCCGTTCCCGCACCTCATCCGTCAGGTTGAACATCAGCATCGGATCCTCGGCCGCCTCCGCCGCATACCCGTCCGTCGGGATCGGCTCCCCGAACTGGATCGTCCACTTCGTCGGCAGCGGCACCGCCCCCAGCGGACCCAGCCAGGGGAACGTCGGCGTCAGCGGGAAGTACGGCAGCCCCAGCAGCCGGGCCAGCGTCTTCGCGTTGCCGATCATGGGGTAGATCTCCTCCGCCCCCACGATCGAGCACGGCACGATCGGAGTTCCCGCCCGCAGCGCCGTCGACACGAACCCGCCCCGACCGAACCGCTGCAGCTTGTACCGCTCACCGAACGGCTTCCCTATCCCCTTGAAGCCCTCCGGCATCACCCCGACGAGCTCCCCGGCCTCCAGCAGCCGCTGCGCGTCCTCCGCGCACGCCAGCGTGTGACCGGCCTTGCGCGCCAGCTCGTTGACCCCCGGCAGCATGAACACCAGGTCCGCCGCCAGCAGCCGCAGGTGCCGCTCCGCCGGATGGTGGTCGTGCACCGCGACCTGGAGCATCAGCCCGTCCAACGGGAGCGTCCCCGAGTGGTTCGCCACGATCAGCGCCCCACCCTCCTTCGGGATGTTCTCCACGCCCTTGACCTCGACCCGGAAGTACTTGTCGAACAGCGGCCGCATCAAGGACATCAGGACCTGGTCCGTCAGCTCCTTGTCGTAGCCGAACTCGTCGACCTCGTACTCGCCCGTGATCCGCCGCCGTAGGAACGCCAGCCCGCCCGCGATACGCCGGTCCCACTCACCCGCACCGCCCGCCCGGCCCGCGGGAGCCTCCACGGACTCCTCCACGGGCGACGGCAGCCCCACCGGCCCGGACTCCCGGGAAGGACCCGGCGGCTGCGCGGGAGCCGCCACCGCGTCCACCGCCCGCGCCCCGCGCGCACCGCCACCGCGCCGCCGCGGCCGGTCCTCGCCGAACGGAATGACCTTGGCGTCCGCCACTACCGCTCCACTCTCTCGTCCACCTTCAACAGCCCCGCGACCCGGTCCACGGCCCGCCCCACCCGCTCCGGCGGCAGCAGCCCCTTCCCCCGGCTCCGCGCGAAGTCCGCGAAGGTCTCCGCCGTCGTGTACTGCGGCCGGAACCCCAGGACCTCCCGCATCTGCGCGGTCTCCACGACCCGCCCGTGCGTCAGCAGCCGGATCTGCTCCGGCGAGAAGTCCGTGGCCCCCACCGCCCGCAGCGCCTGACCCACCCACGTGACCGCCGGCAGCAGCAGCGGCACCGCCGGCCGCCCCAGCCGCCGCGCGCACTGCGACAGCAGCAGCACGCCGTCCCCCGCGATGTTGAACGTCCCGCTGTTCAGCGTCCCCCGCCGGGGCTCCCCCGCCGCCAGCCGCAGCACCTCCACCACGTCGTCCTCGTGGACGAACTGGAGCCTCGGGTCGTAGCCGAGGACCGTCGGCACCACCGGCATCGAGAAGTACTCGGCCAACGCCGAGTCCGCGAACGGCCCCAGGATGTTCGCGAAGCGCAGCACGCAGACCGCCACGTCCGGCCGTCGGCGCGCGAAGCCCCGTACATAGCCCTCGACCTCGGAGGCCTCCTTCGCGAAGCCGGCCGCCGGCAGCGACTTCGGCTGCGTGGTCTCCGTGAACACGGCCGGATCCCGGGCCGTGCCCCCGTACACGCTGGTGCTCGACTTCACCACGAGCCGCCGCACGGTCGGAGACTTCTGGCAGGCACCCAGGAGCTGCATCGTCCCGATGACGTTGGTCTCCTTGACGGCGCTGCGCCCGCCCGGCGCCCCCGGCGCGCCTCCGGTGACCGCCAGATGGACCACCGTGTCCACCGCGTACTCGGCGAGCACCCGGGCGATCGACGACTGTCTGATGTCCGCATGCACGAACTCGGCCGAGCCGAGCCGGTGCGGCGGGGTCACCGCGTCGACCGCGACGACCCGCTCCACATCCGGGTCCCGCTGGACGCGGCGCACGAAGCGGCCCCCCAGCTGCCGGGCAGCCCCGGTGACGAGCACGACCTTCCCCACGAGCTCAGCGCCTCCCTCGAGAAGTACCCGGCTGCACCGCAGCCCCTCCACCAGGATGGTGGAGGGGCTGCGGAAAACACGTACAGCTGCCGTTTACTTCTTGTTACGGCGCTGGACGCGGGTGCGCTTGAGCAGCTTGCGGTGCTTCTTCTTAGCCATCCGCTTGCGCCGCTTCTTGATAACAGAGCCCACGACTACCCTCGCTCACTTCTTCTCACTGGTGCGGGGCGTCTGGGCCCACACGACCTACGTCGGCCTAGCCTACCCGCCCGAGCTCCGAGCTTGTAATCCGAGGCTTCCGCAGGTGTGGCCCGAGCCTCATTCTCAGGCCGACTCCACCCCCACGTAGGACTCCCGAAGGTACTCGTGGACCGCGTTTTCGGGGACCCGGAAGGACCGGCCCACCCGGATAGCGGGCAGATGACCGTTGTGCACCAGCCGGTACACGGTCATCTTCGACACTCGCATCACCGAGGCGACCTCCGCCACGGTCAGGAACTGAACCTCACTGAGAGGCCTCTCGCCAGCAGCCATGACACCCACCTGACCTTCCGCGCATGACGGGCACCGGCTTCCCCTCCGGTTACTCCTCGTCGTCGCACGCTCACTCCCCAGAGTAGGGGCGCGTGATACGGCTGGGGAAGAGGAGCTACGGCCACTCCTGACGCACCGGCAGCCCCGCCCGCTGCAACACGAAGCGCGCGAGCGGCCCATAGGCCGCCGAGAACACCGCGTCATCAAGCGGAACCACCGCCGCCACCCGCCCCTCGGCCTCCCCCACGAACAGCGCGGGATCGTCCGTATCAGCCAGCCCGATCGCCTCCACACCCAGCTGACCTGCACCGCAGACCCACCCGTGATCACCCACCACCAGTTCCGGGAGCGGCCCCCCGGACTCCGCAAGCGCTCCGAGCGCCACCCGAACCGGCAGCGGCGAATGAGTGTGTGCGCCGGTGGCACTCGCCGCCGCCCGCGCGCCGGGTTCCCGCACCAGTGCGACTCCCCGTACGTAATCGATCCGGTGCGTGCGTACGCCGAACCGGGTCGTCATGTCGACATGGACCCCCTGCGCCGGGGTGAGGACAACACAGCCCGCCGCCGACATGGCACCCGCCAAACCGGCGTAGAAACCCAGCAGCCGATGCGGATGCCCCGTACCGAACAGCACCGGCGAACGCGCCCCGGCCGCCTCCCGCAGCCGCTCCGCGAACACCCCCAGCGCCGCCACCGTCCGCTCCGGATCGATCACATCGGGCCCGCTGACCTGCGCCGGATCCGCGGAGACCCCGCACCGGTCCGCCATCAGCCCCAGCAGCGCGCCCACGTCCCAGCGGCCCTGCGGATCCAGCCCCAGCAGCACCCGCGGATCCCGCGCCGCGAACAGCCGGTAGCTGCGCAGGCTCTCCTCCCGCGTAGTGGCGACCGGTCCGGCCAGCCGGGCCGCCAGCAGATGCGCGCGCAGCGCGCCCTCGCTCAACACCCTCCGATGCTGCCGCACACGACCTGCCGGATCATCAGTTCCGGGCAAGCGCCGCACAGTTGGCGTAACCACGCCACGCCACACCATGCCGCGACACCGCCCGTGCATGACCAACCGTCACATCAGCATCCCCCGCAACGGGAACACCGCCCGTCGCGTCGCCAGAACGGCCTGATCCGTTCGGTCCGCCGGGTCGTACCCCGCGTCCCAGTCCCGCCACTCGGCCTCGCGCCCGTCCGTCATCCGGGCCGGCCCCCGCTGCCGCGTCCGCGCGTACACCTCGTCCCGCCAAACCTGCGGCACCATCGCCGCCGGATCCACCGGCCGGTGCGCCGCGATCCCCACCAGGTGCGTCCACGACCGCGGAACCACGTCCACCACCGCGTACCCGCCACCGCCCAGCGCCAGCCACCGCCCGCCCGCGTACTCGTGCGCCAGCCCGTGACAGGCCTCCTGCACCGCCCGCTGCGCGTCCAGGGACACCGCCAGGTGCGCGAGCGGATCCTCGAAGTGCGTGTCCGCCCCGTGCTGGGTCACCAGCACCTGCGGACGGAAGTCCGCCAGCAGCTCCGGCACCGTCGCGTGGAAGGCCCGCAGCCACCCCTCGTCCCCGGTCCCGGCCGGCAGCGCCACGTTCACCGCACTGCCCTCGGCCGCCGGACCGCCCGTCTCCTGCGGCCAGCCCGTCTGCGGGAACAGGGTCTGGGGGTGCTCGTGCAGCGATACCGTCAGCACCCGGGGGTCGTCCCAGAACGCCGTCTGCACCCCGTCCCCGTGGTGCACGTCCACGTCCACGTACGCGACCCGCTCGGCCCCCAGCTCCAGCAGCCGGGCGATCGCCAGCGCCGCGTCGTTGTACACGCAGAACCCGGCCGCCCCGCCCGGCATGGCGTGGTGCAGCCCGCCGGCGAAGTTCACCGCGTGCTCGGCCTCCCCCCGCCACACGGCCTCCGCGGCCGCGACCGACTGGCCGGCGATCAGCGCGGACGCCTCGTGTATCCCGTGGAACGCCGGATCGTCCACCGTCCCCAGCCCGTACGAACCGTCCGCCACACCCGGATCCGCCGACACCTCACGGACCGCCGCCACGTAGTCCTCGCGGTGCACCAGCCTCAGCGTGGAGTCCCCGGCCGCCGGGGCCGCCCGTACCTCCATCTCCCGGTCCAGCCCGAAGGCGCGCACCAGGCCCATGGTCAGCGCCAGGCGCACCGGGTCCATCGGATGGCTCGGCCCGAAGTCATACCTCGTTACCGCCTCGTCCCACATCAAAAGCCCGGTCACCGGCTCGCCGCTCATGCCGCACACCGTATCGGGCCCGGTCCACAGCGCCGAACGAGCGGGCGTGGACCAGGGTGACGAGGACCAGCGCCATCGGGACCACCATGGCACCCCGGTAGTTCCAGGCGTCCCCGATCCCGCCCACGAGCGGCGAACCGACCAGGAACCCCACGTAGTTGAAGATGTTCAGCCGCGCGACCGCCGTGTCCGAGGCGTTCGGGAACAGCCGTCCCGCCGCCGCGAACGTCTGCGGAACGATCACGCACAGCCCGATCCCCAGCAGCGTGAACCCGAGCATCCCCACCCAGGCCCCCGGGGCCGCCGCCACCACCCCGAACCCGGCCGCGGCCACCACCGCACCGCAGCGCACCACGGCGACGGCCCCGAACCGCCGCACCCCGAGGTCCCCCACGGCCCGCCCCACGAGCGTGGTCACCATGTACACGTTGTAGGGGACGGTCGCCAGCTGCTCCGAGCTCCCCAGCACGTCCTGGAGGTACTTGGCGCTCCAGTTCGACACCGTCGAGTCCCCGATGTACGCGCACGCCATCACCAGGCACAGCGGCAGCAGCAGCCGCCCGCCCCGCTCCGGCCACCCCTGCCCGGCCTCCCCGGCCCCGGCACCCTTCACGTCGACGTAGTACCGGCTCCCGATCAGCGCGAGCGGCAGCACGGCCACCACGGCCGGCAGGTATCCCGTGAACAGCGACAGGTGCCAGTGCGCCCCCGCCCAGGCCGCCGAGGCCCCCACGATCCCGCCCAGGCTGTACGCGGCGTGGAAGCCCAGCATGATGGAGCGCCCGTACGCCCGCTGGAGGCTGACGCCGAGCATGTTCATCGAGGCGTCCAGCGCACCGACCGCCAGCCCGAACACCCCGAGGGCCAGGGCCACGTGCCACATCCGGCTGCCGGCCCCGACGCCGAGCAGCGCCAGCAGCACGACGGGCTGCGCCCACCGCAGCACGGCACTGGGCGCGACCCGCTTGACCAGGTGCTCGGTGGCGACGCTGGACACCCCGGCGAGGACGGGTACGGCGGCGAGGAAGGCGGGCAGCAGGCCGTCGGATATCCCGTACCGGTCCTGGATGGCCGGGATGCGGGTCACGAGCAGGGCGAAGGCGACCCCTTGGGCGAAGAAGCTGAAGCCCAGGGCACCGCGGCCCCGCCGCAGCCGCACGTCATCTGTCATGGCGGCACAGCGTAGGCCCCGCGGCTACCCGTGGGTAGAGAGATCACACGGCGAATCCGAGCAGGGCGGGCAGCTCCTTCATCTCCCCGAAGCAGGCGGTGGCCCCGGTGAGCTTGGACGCGGGGACCATGGAGGTGAACCCGAGCACGTCCATGCCGGCGGCGCGGGCGGCCTCGATCCCGAGCGGGCTGTCCTCGACGACGACGCACTGGGAGGGGTGGACGCCCATCATGTCGGCGGCGTGCAGGAACAGGTCCGGCGCCGGCTTGCCCAGGGCGACCTCCTCGGCGCTGAAGATCCACTCCTCTTCGAACCACTCGTCGAGTCCGGCGGCGCGGTGTGCGACGCGGATCCGTTCGTGGCTGCTGGAGGAGGCGACGCAGTACGGCACTCCGCGCGCGGAGAGTTCCCCGAGCACGTCGGTCACCCCGGGGACGGGATGGAGTTCGCTCGCGAACGCGGCGAAGATCCGCTCGTGGAGGATCCGGTCGAAGTCCTCCGGCAGCCGCTGCCCGGTGCGCTCGTGGACGAGGTCGTGCACCCGGTGCACGGCGCCGCCCATGTAGTCGCGCAGGGAATCCTCGTAGGTGGTGGGGTGCCCGACTTCCGTCAGGTACGTGGCGAGGATGGTGTTGGAGATCGGCTCGCTGTCCACGAGGACGCCGTCGTTGTCGAAGATGACCAGCTGGTAGACCATCAGCCCACCATACGAGTGTCCGCCGCGCCTTCCCCGCAGCGCGGTGCGGGTAAACGGCTGAAACGCAGAAAAGCCCCGCACCATGAGGTGCGGGGCTTTCC
>NZ_JZWV01000063.1 GCF_000966975.1 Streptomyces katrae
GTCTGACCCCGGTCCGGCGGCCGCGCCGGCGCCGGGGCCTCCCGCCTCCGGGCGGCCCCGGCCCACGGGCCCGGACACCGCTCCGGGCCCGGGCGGAACCACGGCCTCCTGTAGGAGACTCCCAACCGGCGGGTCACGGGACGGGCGATCCGGCTATTCCGCCACGTCAGCCCCTGAGGCACGATGGATGACATGGCACCGCACTTCGACCACCCCGGCGAGCAGGCCGCCCAGGACCCGATCCGGCTGCTCGCGATCCGCGAGACCCCGCTCTCGATCGACGAGGTCTTCAAGGCAGTCGGCGACGACGCCACGGGAGGCACCACCCTCTTCGTCGGCACGGTGCGCAACCACGACGGCGGCGCGGACGTCGACTCCCTCGGCTACTCCTGCCACCCGACCGCCGAGGCCGAGATGCGCCGCATCGCCGAGCGCGTCGTGGAGAAGTACCCGGTCCGCGCCCTGGCGGCCGTGCACCGCATCGGCGACCTGTCCGTCGGTGACCTGGCCGTGGTCGTCGCCGTCTCCTGCCCGCACCGCGGCGAGGCCTTCGAGGCCTGCCGGATGCTGATCGACGACCTCAAGCACGAGGTGCCGATCTGGAAGCACCAGACCTTCTCGGACGGCACGGAGGAGTGGGTCGGCGCCTGCTGAGGGGTCCCGGCGCCCCCCGCACACCACCGCCCCCCGGTCGCGCAGGCGTGGCCGGGCGGGAGTAGCCTCACACCCGTTCGGCCGCGCAACACGCCCTCGATTTGCGTAACCCCCCCACGGGCACGAGCGTTGAAGCCACCGACGACACTCGTACTTTCGGGGCAGGGAGGCACGTCCATGGCGTCACTGGCGTGGTTGCTGATTCCGCTGTTCGCCGCGATCGGCGCGGCGATATGGGGCAGCTGGGCGGCGCGCGACCGCACCCAAGGCGACATATCCGAACTCGCCGGCTACGCGAGGTTCCGCGAGGCCATGGACAAGGCCGACCGGGCGAGGCAGAAGGAGAAGGCGCACTCCGGTTCCGACGCCGTCTGACGCGTCCCGGAAGCCCACGGCCCCGTACGGACCGGCCCCACGGGTCGCCTCACAGGACCGTCCCGTACTGTCGATCCATGCCACGCCGTACAGCGACGATGCTCGCCTCCTCCCTCGTGCTGTTCGCGCTGCTCTGCGCGGGAGTGTTCCTCAAGGTCCCGTACTCCGAGATGAGCCCCGGACCGACCGTGAACACCCTGGGCGAATCGCACGGCGAGCCCGTCCTGAACATCTCCGGGCACAAGACGTACCCGACCACCGGGCACCTCAACATGACCACGGTCCGCGTCACCGGCGCCGACTACGACATGAACCTGCTCGAAGCGGTCTACGGCTGGATCGCCGGCGACAACATCGTCGTCCCGCACGAGAACCTCTACCCGGACGGCAAGACGGACAAGGAATCCACGCAGGAGAACGCCGAGGAGTTCAGCCAGTCGCAGGAGAGCGCCAAGGTGGCCGCCCTCAAGCAGCTCGGCATCCCGGTCAGCGCCCGCGTCGTCGTCGCCAGCGTCGTCAAGGGCAGCCCCTCCGAGGGCAAGCTGCACGCCGGGGACGTCGTCAAGGCCGTCGACGGCAGCCCCGTCACCGCGCCCGGCGACGTCGCGAAGCTGGTCACCAAGCACAAGCCGGGCGAGCCCGTCGAGTTCACCATCGTCCCCGCATCCGACGCCGCCGAGGCCGAGAAGGCGAACCGCGAGCCCACCACGACCGCCAAGGTGACCATCACCGCGGGCAAGGCACCGGACGACGGCCACGCCATCGTCGGCATCAAGGCCGGGACCGACCACACCTTCCCGTTCCCGATCGACATCAAGCTCGCCGACGTCGGCGGCCCCAGCGCGGGCCTGATGTTCGCGCTGGGCATCGTCGACAAGCTCACCCCGGAGGACCTGACCGGCGGCAAGTTCATCGCCGGCACCGGCACCATCGACGACACGGGCAAGGTCGGCCCGATCGGCGGCATCCAGATGAAGACCATCGGCGCCCGCCAGGCCGGAGCCGAGTACTTCCTGACCCCGGCCGAGAACTGCGCCTCCGCCGCCGCGCAGGTCCCCGACGGCCTGACCCTGGTCAAGGTCTCCACCATCGACGACGCCACCAAGGCCCTGCAGAAGATCAGCAAGGGGGACACGGCCGGACTGCCGAGCTGCGCGAAGTCCTGAGCCGGCGGTTCCGGCCGGGCCCCCGGGGCGCCGGGGGCCCTGCGGGGCCTCAGGCGAAGGTCGCCGCCAGCGCGTCGGCCAGGCCCGGCACCAGGCCGGCGCCGGTGAGGACCTCGCTGGAGGAGTCCTTGTCCCGCAGCCGCACGGCCGACTCCCGCGAGCCGTCGCGCAGGACGCCCACCGTCAGGCGCACCTCCTGCCGCTCCGGGTGGCCGGCCACCCACTTGGCCAGCTGCTTGTCGCTCAGCCCCTCCGGCACGGAGGCCTCCGCGGACGGCGGGAGCATCAGCCGCTCCACGGTCAGGGCGCAGCCGACGACCGCGTCGGGCCAGGCGATGGTGCCCAGGAACTTGTCCAGCGGGGTCCCGGCCGGCACCTCGTCCTGCTCGATCGGGGTGAACTGGGACTTGCCCGCGTCGTCGGTGTCGAGACCGAGCTGGTTCGCGAGCCCGGGCTCCTGCCGGCGCAGGCGGGCCGTGTCGACCAGGGCGAAGAGGCGGGCCGGCTTGTCCCAGCCGAGGGTGGAGGCGTACTCGTCGATCTCGAGGACGGCGCGGGTCAGCGGACTGGCCGCCATGGGGGTGCCGGGGGAGGGCGAAAGGTTGGACATGGACAACATCCTGCCTCCTTTCTCCCCGATACCGGGAACTGACTAAAGCCTCAGTAAGTTGCAAGAGTGGGCCCTACGATCGTGGGCCCACGACCAGACACAGCGACTTTCGAGGTGCGCACCTTGGCTTTCCAGATGCCGGACCGCGGCGGAGGCCCCTCCGGGCCACGGATGAGAGTCGGCCGCCCCTCCCGGCGCGCCCGGACCCTTCTGCTGACCCTGGGCGTCCTGGCCGTCCTGGCCATGGCGTTCATCATGTTCGCCGGGTTCTGGACGGACTGGCTCTGGTTCCGCTCCGTCAAGTACTCCTCCGTCTTCACCACCACCCTGTGGACCAAGATCGGCCTCTTCGCCGTCTTCGGGCTGCTGATGGCCGGTGCCGTCGGGCTGAACGTATGGCTCGCCTACCGGCTGAGGCCGCCGCTCAGCGCGATGTCGATGGAGCAGCAGAGCCTCGACCGGTACCGGATGAGCGTCGCCCCGTACAAGAAGTGGCTGCTCCTGAGCATCGCCGCCGTCGTCGGGCTGATCGCGGGCGCGTCGGCGGCCGGCCAGTGGAAGACCTGGCTGATGTACGTGAACGGGGTGCCCTTCGGGAAGAAGGACCCCCAGTTCCATCTCGACGTGTCCTTCTACACCTTCGACCTGCCCTGGTACCGCTTCCTGCTCGGCTTCGGCTTCGCCGCCGTCGTGCTGTCGGTGATCGCGGCCGTCGTCGTGCACTACCTGTACGGCGGACTGCGCGTGACCAGTCCGGGCGCCCGCGCCACCGCCGCCGCCACCGGGCACCTGTCGGTGCTGCTCGGCCTCTTCGTCACCTTCAAGGCGATCGCGTACTGGCTCGACCGGTACGGGCTGGCCGTGAAGTCCAGCGACTTCAAGGCCTCCGACAACTGGACCGGTCTGCGCTACGTCGACGCCAACGCCTACCTGCCGGCGAAGACGATCCTCGTCGCCATCGCCGCGATCTGCGCGGTCCTGTTCTTCGCCACCCTGTGGCGGCGCACCTGGCAGCTGCCGGTCATCGGCTTCGGCCTGATGGTCCTCTCGGCGATCCTGATCGGCGGGCTGTACCCGGCCATCGTGCAGAAGTTCCAGGTCCAGCCGAACGAGCAGGCCAAGGAATCCCCGTACGTCGAGAAGAACATCAAGGCCACGCGCGACGCCTACGGGATCGACGGGACCGACGTCAAGGACTACCCGGGCGTGCCCAACGCCGGCACGAACAAGGACCAGCTGCGCAAGACGGCGGACACCACCGCCAGCATCCGGCTCCTCGACCCGAACATCGTCTCCCCGGCCTTCCAGCAGCTCCAGCAGGTCAAGGGCTACTACGCCTTCCCGTCCACGCTCGCCGTGGACCGCTACAGCGGCCAGGACACGGTCATCGGGCTCCGCGAGCTGAACATCGGCGGCATCCCGAAGAACAACTGGATCAACGACCACTTCCGCTACACGCACGGCTTCGGTGTGGTCGCCGCCAAGGGCAACACCGCCACGGACAAGGGTGCCCCCGACTTCACGCAGTCGGACCTGCCCTCCCAGGGCATGTTCGGCAAGGACTTCCAGCAGCGCATCTACTACGGCGAGCAGACGAAGCAGTACTCGATCGTCGGTGGACCGCAGAAGGAGCTCGACTACTCGGACGACAAGGGCGAGAAGGAGACGAGCTACAAGGGCGACTCCGGCGTCAACCTGAACAACCCGGTCAACCGGGCCGCCTACGCGCTCGCCTTCAGCGAGCCGCAGATCCTGTACTCCGGGGCCATCGGCGAGGGCTCGCGGATCCTCTACAACCGCACGCCCAAGGACCGCGTCGAGGCCGTGGCGCCCTGGCTCACCATCGACGGGGCCCCGTACCCGGCGGTCGTGGACGGCCGGATCAAGTGGATCGTCGACGCCTACACGACGACGAACGGCTACCCGTACGCCTCGCGCACCACCCTGGGCCAGAGCACGGCGGACTCGCTGACCAACAGCCAGCGCGCGGTGGTCGCGCAGGAGAACCGGGTCAACTACATCCGCAACTCGGTCAAGGCCACCGTCGACGCGTACGACGGCACGGTCGACCTCTACCAGTGGGACACCCAGGACCCGGTCCTGAAGACCTGGATGAAGGCCTTCCCGGGCACGGTCAAGCCGAAGAGCGAGATCTCCAAGCCGCTCATGGACCACCTGCGCTACCCGCAGGACCTCTTCAAGGTCCAGCGCGAGCTGCTGACCCGCTACCACGTCACCGACCCGCAGACCTTCCTCAGCGGCAGCGAGGCGTGGCAGGTCCCGGACGACCCGACGACCAAGGCCGGTACGGCGGTTCCGCCGTACTACCTGTCGATGAAGATGCCGGAGCAGAAGGAGAAGGACCAGGTCTTCTCCCTCACCACCACGTTCACGCCGAACGGGCGGGACAACCTGAGCGCCTTCATGGCGGTCAACGCCGATCCCGGCACCCCGGACTACGGCAAGATCAGACTCCTGAAGCTGCCGACGAGCAGTCCGGTCGACGGCCCCAAGCAGGTCCAGAGCAAGTTCAACTCCGAGCCGAAGATCGCCGAGTCGATCCGCCTGCTGCGCGGCGGTGATTCGGAGGTCGAGTACGGGAACCTGCTCTCGGTCCCGCTGGACGGCGGCATGCTCTACGTGGAGCCGGTGTACGTCCGCAGCTCCGGCCTCAAGTACCCGCTGCTGCGCAAGGTGCTCGTGACCTACGGCGGCCAGACGGCCTTCGAGGACACCCTGGAGAAGGCGCTGAACGTGGTCTTCGGAGCCGAGGCCCCGACCACGCCGGTGCCCCCGGAGAACCCGCCGACCAAGCCGGGCGAGGGCACCGTCACCCCGCCGACGGCGCAGGACCCGACGGTCAAGGCGGCCCTCGCCGACGCCCAGAAGGCGGTCGAGGAAGCCGACAAGGCCATGAAGGCCGGCGACTGGACCGCGTACGGCAAGGCCCAGAGCGACCTCCAGGCGGCGCTGAAGCGGGCGATCGACGCGGAGGCCAAGCTGACGGCCCCCAAGCCGGGGGGCTAGGCGGCCCGGCCGGAAAGCGGTAATGGCTCCGACCCGCGTCGTGATACTGTGGTGTCACCGACGCGGGGTGGAGCAGCTCGGTAGCTCGCTGGGCTCATAACC
>NZ_JZWV01000064.1 GCF_000966975.1 Streptomyces katrae
GTCCCCGCTACTGAAGACGAAGGCCCGGATCCAATGGGATCCGGGCCTTCGTCATGCCCGGAAGAAGTCGAGAAGGGGCAGGGAAGAAGCTGCTGGGGGACATGAGGTCACTGGGGCGGGTGAGTTGGGGCGTGAGCGTGTTTGACTTGTCTCTCTGTGGGCATGTCGACAAAACGGTGTAGCGACCTCACTGGCTGCGACATACCAGGTGTACGCGGGTAGCAGGTGATGCGACGATGGGATTTATGGGGGACAGGTCAACTCTGCTGGAGACAGGGCGGTTTGTGAGGGCGGAGTCCGAGTCGGGTACGGGGGCCGGCAAGGCGGCTCCCGTTGCCAACGCGCAGACCGCACTGACCGATGCGGATTTCGCGGAAGAGGCCTTCGGCGACGCCGAGGGGGCCACCGACGCCGAACTGGAGGCGCGCCACCGGGTGGCCGCCGACAAGGGCGACCCCGGTGCCATGAGCGTGCTCGGCGCCCTGCTGCTGCGCCGCGGCGACCTGGCCGGGGCCGAGCCCTACCTGCGCGGAGCCACCGGCGCGGGGGACCGTGCCGCCGCCAACAACCTGGGCGTCCTCCTCCTCCAGCGCGGCTACCCCGACGAGGCCGCCGGCTGGTGGCGGGTCGCCGCCGTCGCCGGCTCCGCCCCCGCCGCGCACGCCCTGGGCCNCCCGGGGCCGCCACTACCGCGAGCGCGGGGACGAGCCCGCCGCCGAGTACTGGCTGCGCCAGGCGGCGGAGTCCGGCCACGCCCTCGGCGCGTACGGCCTGGCCGACCTGCTGGAGCACCGGGGGGACAAGGGCATCGAGCGCTGGTTCCGGGCCGCCGCCGAGCAGGGCCACCGCGAGGCCGCCTACCGCCTGGCCCGGCACCTGCGCAAGGGCGACCCCGCCGAGGCCGAGCAGTGGTACCGGCAGGCCGCCGCCCGCGGCCACCGCCGTGCCGGGCTGCACCTGGGCGCCCTCCTGGAGGCGCGCGGCGAGCTGAAGGAGGCCGGCCGCTGGTACCTCAGCTCCGCCAAGCAGGGCGAGGCCCGGGCCGCCTGCGCCCTCGGCTTCCTGCTGCGCGACGCCGGTGACGAGGACAGCGCGGCCGCCTGGTGGCACCGCGCGGCGCAGGACGGCGACGGCAACGCCGCGAACGCCCTGGGCGCGCTGCACGCGGCCCGCGGCGAGACCGAGACGGCCGAAAAGTGGTACCGGGTCGCGATGGACGCCGGCGACCACAACGGCGCCTACAACCTCGCCCTGCTGTGCGCCGCGCAGGAGCGGACCGCCCAGGCCGAGCAGTGGTACCGCCGCGCCGCCTACGCGGGTCACCGCGAGGCCGCCAACGCCCTGGCGATCATGCTGCTGCAGGCCGGGGACGCGGCGGGCGCCGAGCCCTGGTTCTCCAAGGCGGCCGAGGCCGGCAGCGTGGACGCCGCCTTCAACCTCGGCATCCTCTTCGCCAGCCGGGACGAGGACCGCGCCGCCCTGAAGTGGTACGAGCGCGCCGCCGCGGCCGGGCACACGGACGCCGCCCTCCAGGTCGGCATCGCCCTGGTGCGCGACGGCGAGGAACGCGCCGCCGAACGGCACCTGCGCTGCGCGGCGAGCGGCGGCAGCGCGGAGGCGGCCTTCCGGCTGGCCTCGCTGCTGGAGTCGCTGGCCCCGCCCCCGGAGCCGGTGGCGCTGGGCGAGCCCGTCGGGGGCGCCCAGCGCACCGAGAGCGAGGACTGGTACGAGCGCGCCGCCGAGCAGGGCCACCGCCGGGCCCAGGTCCGGGTCGGGATGCTGGCCGCGGCCCGGGGCGACCTGGCCACGGCCGCCCGCTGGTACCGGGAGGCGGCCGAGGCCGGCTCCCGGAACGGCGCCTTCAACCTCGGGCTGCTGCTGGCCCGCGAGGGGAACGAACCGGAGGCGGCCCTGTGGTGGACCCGGGCGGCGGTGGCCGGGCACGGCCGGGCCGCCCTGCGCCTGGGGCTGCTCGCGGCCCGGCACGGGGACCTCGCGGAGGGCCAGAAGTGGTGCGTACGGGCCATGGAGCTCGGCCCCGCGGAGGTCGCCGAGCGGGCGGCCCGGCTGCGGGACGCACTGGCGGAGGAGCTCTCCGTATGAGGCCGGCCGGGGGAACCGGTTAACTGATTTGCATCTGCCGGGTGGACTCCCGTACAGTCGTGTTTACC
>NZ_JZWV01000065.1 GCF_000966975.1 Streptomyces katrae
GAAGGCCCGAGGCCCGGATCCCATGGATCCGGGCCTCGAGTCGTTTCTGACCGTAAACGCCGGTGCGCAGCAGAGAGGCCGGGGGCTCGCGCCCCCGGCCTCTTCCGTCTTCTCCGTCGTGTGCGGGCGGCCGCCCCGGTCAGGCCGCGGCGCAGTTCGGGCACACCCCGCGGTAGGTCACCTCGACCGCCGAGACCACGAAGCCGAAGCGCTCGCCGGCGGGCAGGTCGGCCAGCGGGTCGCCCGCCGGGTGGACGTCGCGGATGGCCCCGCACTGGGCGCAGACCAGGTGGTGGTGGGGCCGGTGCGCGTTCGGGTCGTAGCGCTTGGCGCGCCGGTCCGTCGACACCTCCAGCACCTCGCCGAGCGAGACCAGCTCGCCCAAGGTGTTGTACACCGTCGCTCGAGAAATCTCGGGCAGTTTGATCACAGCGCGTGCGTGCACTTCGTCTGCCGTCAGGTGAACGTGTTCACCGTCGAGTACTTCGGCCACGACACGCCGCTGGGCCGTCATGCGCCAGCCGCGTCCGCGAAGTCGTTCCAGCAGGTCACTCATACACGCCAGCCTAACAGTGGGGATTCGGTGCAGATCCCGAACCGATGTGGACTTGGATGCTTACTTGACTTAGACAAAGTCCATCGTAGGATCGGTTACGGCAAACGCCAAGGACAGGACTTGCAGGAAATGACGCAGGAGGCGCACGTGACGCAGGGACCGCTCACCACGGAGGCCGGGGCACCGGTCGCCGACAACCAGAACAGCGAGACCGCTGGGGTCGGCGGGCCGGTCCTCGTCCAGGACCAGCTCCTCCTGGAGAAGCTGGCTCACTTCAACCGCGAGCGCATCCCGGAGCGCGTGGTGCACGCCCGCGGCGCCGGCGCCTACGGCACCTTCACCGTGACCGCGGACGTCACGAAGTACACCCGGGCGAAGTTCCTCTCCGAGGTCGGCAAGCAGACCGAGACCTTCCTGCGCTTCTCCACCGTCGCGGACAGCCTCGGCGGCGCGGACGCCCGCCGTGACCCGCGCGGCTGGGCGCTGAAGTTCTACACCGAAGAGGGCAACTACGACCTCGTCGGCAACAACACCCCGGTGTTCTTCAT
>NZ_JZWV01000066.1 GCF_000966975.1 Streptomyces katrae
CTTCATACGCGACGCCATCAAGTTCCCCGACTTCATCCACACCCAGAAGCGCGACCCGTACACGGGCTCGCAGGAGGCGGACAACGTCTGGGACTTCTGGGGTCTGTCGCCCGAGTCCACCCACCAGGTGACCTGGCTGTTCGGCGACCGCGGCATCCCGGCGTCCTACCGCCACATGAACGGCTACGGCTCGCACACGTTCCAGTGGAACAACGAGGCCGGCGAGGTCTTCTGGGTCAAGTACCACTTCAAGACCGACCAGGGCATCAAGAACCTCACCCAGGCCGAGGCCAACCGGCTCGCCGGCGAGGACCCGGACTCCCACCAGCGCGACCTGCGCGAGTCCATCGAGCGCGGCGAGTTCCCGAGCTGGACCGTCCAGGTCCAGATCATGCCGGCGGCCGACGCGGCCCAGTACCGCTTCAACCCGTTCGACCTCACCAAGGTGTGGCCGCACGAGGACTACCCGCCGATCGAGATCGGCAAGCTGGAGCTCAACCGCAACCCGGAGAACATCTTCGCCGAGGTCGAGCAGTCCATCTTCTCCCCGGCGCACTTCGTCCCCGGCATCGGTCCCTCCCCGGACAAGATGCTCCAGGGCCGTCTCTTCGCGTACGGCGACGCCCACCGCTACCGCGTCGGCATCAACGCCGACCACCTGCCGGTGAACCGCCCGCACGCCACCGAGGCGCGCACCAACTCCCGTGACGGCTACCTCTACGACGGCCGCCACAAGGGCGCGAAGAACTACGAGCCGAACAGCTTCGGCGGCCCCTTCCAGACGGACCGCCCGCTGTGGCAGTCCACCCCGGTCGCGGGCGGCACGGGCAACCACGCCACCCCGTCGCACTCCGAGGACGACGACTTCGTCCAGGCGGGCAACCTCTACCGCCTGATGTCCGAGGACGAGAAGGGCCGTCTGATCGAGAACCTCTCCGGCTTCATCGCCAAGGTCTCCCGTGAGGACATCATCGAGCGTGCGATCGGCAACTTCCGCCAGGCGGACGCCGACTTCGGCAAGCGGCTGGAAGCCGCGGTCCAGGCCCTCCGCGCCTAGTACCCACCGCGTGCCGTAGCGCAGCGGCGGGCCGGGACCCCCTCGGGGTTCCGGCCCGCCGCCGTTTCACGCCGCGATCCTGCGCCGGGTGCGCACCTGGGAGCGGATGACGTCGCGGACGGAGACGATGCCCACCGGGCCGCCGTCCTCCAGCACGATCAGATGCCGGAAGCCGCCGATGGCCATCGCCTCGGCGGCCTCCGCCACGGTGGCCTCGGGGGTGCAGAAGACGACGTTGTTCGTGGTGTGCGCGCCCACCGACTCCCGGTCGGGATCGTGGCCCGCGCCGATCGAGTTGAGGATGTCGCGCTCGGTCAGGATGCCGATGCCGCTGTGGTCGGGGTCGAGGACGACGGCCGCTCCGACACGCCGGCCGGACATCAGGCAGGCCGCCTGACGGAGGGTGTGGGCAGGTCCGAGGGTGAGGATCACGGTGCTCATGGCGTCGCGGACGAGCATGAAGAGAACCACCTCCTGGGTGAGCCCCGCTTCGAGAACCGCTTCACAAACGCACAAGCGGGGGAGTCCCAGATTCCCACGGACACGCAGCGTCATCAAGGGGGCGCGCTGAGCGCACGGCCCCGCGCGCCGGGATCAGGCGGAGGGGCGCAGGAAGTCCAGCATCTCCCCGTGCAGCAGCCCGTTCGAGGCGGCCGCGTTCCCGCCGTGCACCCCGTCCACGCCGTCGATGCTCGTGAACCGGCCGCCCGCCTCCTGGACCACGACCGCGAGGGCCGCCATGTCCCACAGGTTCAGCTCCGGCTCGGCGCACAGGTCCAGGGAGCCCTCGGCGACCATCATGTACGGCCAGAAGTCCCCGTAGCCCCGCGTGCGCCAGCAGGCGCGGGTCAGCTCCAGGAACCCGGGCAGGCGGCCCAGCTCTTCCCAGCCGGTCAGCGAGGAGTACGCGAAGGAGGCGTCGGCCAGGGAGGCCACCTTCGACACCCCGATCGGGCCCGCGGGCTCGCCCAGCGCGCCGCCCGAGAAGGCGCCGCCGCCCTGCGAGGCCCACCAGCGGCGGCCCAGCGCCGGGGCGGAGACCACGCCGACGACCGGACGGAACTCGCCGTCCTCGCCCTCCTCCATGAGGGAGATCAGGGTCGCCCACACGGGTACGCCGCGCACGTAGTTCTTCGTTCCGTCGATCGGGTCGACGACCCAGCGGCGCGGGCCCTCGCCCTTGAGGCCGTACTCCTCGCCGAGGATCGCGTCGTCCGGCCGGGCGGCCAGGATCCCGGCCCGGATGATCTCCTCGGCGGCCTGGTCGGCCTCGCTCACCGGAGTCATGTCCGGCTTCGTCTCCACCTTGAGGTCGAGGGCACGGAACCGCTGCATGGTGGCGGCGTCCGCCGCGTCGGCGAGTTCGAGGGCGAGGCGCAGGTCGTCGTCATACGTGGACATGCCCGAACAGTACCGAGAGCGCACCGGCCGGGCGAACGCCGTCCACGGTACGGCCGGGAGGCGCCCTTGACAGGATCTGGCGGTCCGTCAAATCTTGCGGGTGAGCCAGGCCCGGTGTCCGCCGGCCGGCGCGACAGGCGGGGGAGGCGACGAATGTCGGCGGCCCGGGAATCCTTGCTGAAAGCGGCCGAAGCGGCGCTGTGCGCCCGCCCCTGGCCGGCCGTGCGGATGGTGGAGGTCGCCACCGCCGCCGGGGTCTCGCGGCAGACCCTCTACAACGAGTTCGGCGGCAAGGAGGGCCTCGGCCGGGCCCTGGTGCGCCGCGCGGCCGACTGGTACCTCGACGGGGTGGACCGGACGCTGGCCGCCGCCCCGCCCGGGCACACCGCCGCCGAGCGGCTCGCGGCGGTCGCCGAGTGGACCGTACGGGCCGCCCGCGCGCGTGCCCTCGTACGGGCCCTGCTCACCGGGGCCTGGGGCCCGGCCCTGCCCGTGCCGCCCCCGGCCGGGAGCCGGTACGCGGTCGGGCCGGGGGAGCTGACCCGGGCGGCCCGAGACCGGGCCGCCGCCGCGCTGCCGCAGGAGCCGGCGCGCCGCTGCGAGCTCGCCGTACGGCTCGCGCTGTCCTACGTGGTGGCGCCCGGCGAGGAGCCGGGGGAGCGGGAGCTGCTGCGGCTGCTCAGTGGGCCGAGCCGGAGAGCTGCAGGCCGATGACGCCCAGGATGACCAGCGTGATCGAGACCAGCTTGAGGGTGGAGACCAGGTCCCCGAGGAAGACCATGCCGTAGATGGCGGTCCCGGCCGCCCCGATGCCCGTCCACACCGCGTACGCGGGGCCCACGTCCAGCTTCTTGAGGGCCAGGGTCAGCAGGCCGAAGCTGCCGAGCGCGAAGCACGCGAAGGCGATCGTCGGCCACAGCCGGGTGAACCCGTGGGACAGCTTGAGGCAGACCGCGAAACCGGTCTCCAGGATTCCCGCGACCACGACCAGCAGCCACGCCATGTCGAATGCCTCCCCGTGTCAGGTGACATCGCGTCACGTGGTGGGATTATGCATTTACCAGACCGGCTGTCATGCAAACCCCGCCCGGCGATCAGACAGGCGATCGGTCCGGCGATCAGTCGCCTTCGCGGCGCTCGCGCGTCCCGAGCAGCCGCCGCAGCGAATACAGCCGCGCAGGGTCCGCGTGGCCGTCCGCCACCCACTGGTCGAGCGCGCAGTCCGGCTCGTCGTGGCTGCACGCCCGCGGGCACTCCTCCGTGCCCGGCACCAGGTCCGGGAAGGCCAGCACCACCCGCGAGGGGTCGACGTGGTGCAGGCCGAAGGAGCGCACGCCCGGGGTGTCGATGACCCAGCCGTCCCCGGAGGGCAGGGGCAGGGCCAGCGCCGAGGTGGTGGTGTGCCGGCCGCGGCCGGTGACCTTGTTGACGTGGCCGGTGGCCCGCTGGCGGCCCTCGGCGACCAGGGAGTTCACCAGCGTGGTCTTGCCCACGCCCGAGTGGCCGACGAAGGCGGTGATCCGGCCTTCGAGGCGCTCGCGGACCCGTGCGGCGGCGTCGCCCGTCTCCAGCTCCTCGCGGTTGGTCACCACGTAGTTCAGACCGAAGGTCGAGTAGACCTCCAGGATCTTGTCCGGGGAGGTCAGGTCGGACTTGGTGAGCACCAGCAGGGGCTCCAGCCCCGCGTCGTACGCCGCCACCAGGCAGCGGTCGATCATCCGGGGCCGGGGCTCCGGGTCGGCCAGGGCCGTGACGATGGCCAGCTGGTCGGCGTTGGCGACGACCACCCGCTCGTACGGGTCGTCGTCGTCGGCGGTGCGCCGCAGGACGGACTTGCGCTCCTCGATCCGCACGATCCGGGCGAGGGTGTCCTTCTTCCCGGACAGGTCCCCGACGAGCGACACCCGGTCGCCGACCACCGCCGCCTTGCGGCCCAGCTCACGGGCCTTCATCGCGGTGACCGTGCGGTCGTCGACCAGGCAGGTCAGCCGGCCCCGGTCGACGGTGAGGACGAAGCCCTCGGAGGCGTCCTCGTGCTTGGGCCGGATGTTCGTCCGCGCCCGGTTGCCCTTGGGGTTGGGGCGCTGGCGGATGTCGTCCTCGTCGGTGTGCTTGCCGTACCTGCGCATGACCGGGCCCCTACGCTCCCGCTCCTGCTTCCGCTCCCGCGAGCATGTCCGTCCACATCTTCGGGAAGTCGGGCAGGGTCTTCGCGGTCGTCGCCACGTTCTCGATCTCCACGCCCTTCACGGCCAGGCCGATCACCGCACCCGCGGTCGCCATGCGGTGGTCGTCGTAGGTGTGGAAGACCCCGCCGTGCAGCTTGCGCGGGCGGATGTGCAGCCCGTCGGCCGTCTCGGTGACGTCGCCGCCGAGCTCGTTGATCTCCTTGGTGAGCGCCGCCAGCCGGTCCGTCTCGTGCAGCCGCAGGTGGGCCACACCGCGCAGGGTGGACGGGGAGTCGGCCAGCGCGGCCACCGCGGCGATGCCCGGGGTCAGCTCGCCGACCTCGCCCAGGTCCACGTCGATGCCGTGGATGGCGCCGGTGCCGGTGAAGACCAGACCCGCGTCGGTCAGCTCGCAGGAGCCGCCCATCTCCGTGAAGATGCGGCGCAGCTCGTCACCGGGCTGGGTGGTGCGGTGCGGCCAGTCCGGGATGGTGACCGTACCGCCGGTGATCAGCGCGGCCGCCAGGAAGGGCTGGGCGTTGGACAGGTCCGGCTCCACGACCATGTCGCGGCCCAGCAGGGCGCTGGGCGCGACCCGCCAGACGTTCTTCTCGCCCCCGGCCTCGGGGGTGTCGACCTGGGCGCCGGCCGCGCGCAGCATCTCCACCGTCATCCGGATGTGCGGCATCGACGGCAGGGTCGCGCCCGTGTGCCGGACCTCGACGCCCTGGTTGAAGCGCGGGGCGGACAGCAGCAGCGCCGAGACGAACTGCGAGGAGTTGGAGGCGTCGATCTCGACCGTGCCGCCCTCCAGGGCGCCGCCGCCGTGGACGGTCATCGGCAGCGCGCCGCGGCCGTCGTCGTCGATCCGGGCGCCCAGGGCGCGCAGGGCGTTGATGACCTCGCCGAGCGGGCGCTCGTAGGAGCGCGGGTCGCCGTCGAAGCGGATGTCGCCCGCGGCCAGGGTGGCGACGGGCGGCAGGAAGCGCATGACCGTGCCCGCGTTGCCGACGTCGACGGTGGCCGGGCCGTGCAGGGCGGCGGGGATGATCCGCCAGGCCTCGCCGCCCGCGCCGGCACCGGCGGAGCTGGACGAGGAGACCGTCTCCTCGATCCCGACGCCGAGCGCGCGCAGCGCGTCCGACATCAGCTGCGAGTCGCGCGAGCGCAGCGGGCGGCGCACCCAGCCGGGCTCGGCGGCCAGGGCGGCGAGCACGAGGGCCCGGTTGGTGACCGATTTCGACCCCGGCACGGTGACGGTGGCGTGGACGGCACCGTCGGCGAGCGGAGCGGGCCAGAGGGGATGGAGCGCGGGGGTCTCGGTCATGGCCCCCACTTTAGTGGCTCCCCGCTACCCCGGATCTTGATCGCTGCCGCGTCTCACAGGCCGAGCAGCCAGCGCCCGCCGCCCACCAGGCAGCACAGCGTGACCGTGTGGAAGAACCCCAGCCAGACCACCGGGTGCAGGTGGGTGAGCCGCCCCAGCTGGTCGGCGTCCGAGTCCGGTGCCGCGCCCCCGCGCCGCTTGCGCTGGAGCTCGAAGACCGGCCGCACCCCGCCCAGCAGCAGGAACCACACCACCGCGTAGGCGAACACCGCCTGCACCTGCGCCGAGGCCAGCCAGGACACCAGGACGAACGCCGCCCCGGTCAGCACCACCGTCAGCAGCCCGTACGCGTTGCGGATCCGCACCAGCAGCAGCACTAGCAGCACGGTCGCCGCCCACAGCAGCACCGTGATCCGGTGCGCCGACAGCAGCGCGGCCCCGCCGAGCCCCAGCAGCGAGGGCGCCGTGTACCCGGCGGCGGCCGTCAGGACCATGCCGATCCCGGTCGGCTTGCCCCAGCTGACGGTGACCCCGCTGGTGTCGGAGTGCAGCCGGATCCCCTCCAGCCTGCGGCCGCTCAGCCGGGCCACCAGCCCGTGGCCGCCCTCGTGCGCGATGGTGATCGCGTTGCGGGCCGGCAGCCACAGCGGCCGCCAGGCCACCACGGCCAGGGCGGCCAGGCCGGTGGCGGCCACCAGCCAGGTGGCGGGCGCGGTCTGTATCCCGGTCAGCCGGTCCCAGAGACCGGCGGTCGTGCTGCTGTCCATGGAGTGGCGGACTCCTTGCGGTGGGGGGCGGTCCTCGTGGCAGTGTGTCAGCCATGTGCGGAAGGTTTGCGGCCGGTCGGACGCCCGAAGAGCTGGCGGGGATATTCGGCATCGAGCGGTGGGAGCCCGAGGAGACCCTGGCCCCCGACTTCAACGTGGCGCCGACGAAAGAGGTCCACGTGGTCCTCGACCGTCCCCTCAAAGACGCGCGGGACCCCCGCCCGGTTCGCCAGCTGCGCGCCCTGAAGTGGGGCCTGGTCCCCTCCTGGGCCAAGAGCCCCGAGGGCGCCGCCCGGATGATCAACGCCCGGTCCGAGACCCTGCACGAGAAGCCCTCCTTCCGGCGCCCCTTCGCCCAGCGCCGCTGCATCGTCCCCGCCGACGGCTACTACGAGTGGGTCACCGCGCACGACGAACGGCAGCTGGAGGTCGAGGGGAAGAAGAAGCGGGCCCGCAAGCAGCCCTACTTCGTGCTCCCCGCCGACGGCTCCGTCTTCGCCATGGCCGGGATCTACGAGTTCTGGCGGGACGCCACCCTGCCCCCCGACCACCCCCAGGCCTGGTGGGCCACCTGCTCGGTGATCACCGCCGAGGCCGAGACCACCCCGCTGGGCGTCGCCCCCGCCGAAGGGCCGCGTTCGCTCTCCGACATCCACCCCCGGATGCCGCTGATGCTGACCCCGGACCGCTGGGACGCCTGGCTGGACCCCGCCCGCACCGACGAGACCGGGCTGCGCGAGCTGCTGGCCCCGCCGCCGGGCGGGCTGATGCGGGCCTACCCGGTCTCCACCGCCGTGAGCAACGTACGCAACAACGGGCCGGAGCTGCTCGGCGAGCTGGAGGCCCCCGAGGAGGGCACCCTCTTCTGAGGAGGCACGCCCTTCCGGGCCCCGGCCTGCGCGGAGCCGGGCCGCCCGCCCGGCACGATGGGGGCATGACCACGCGCAGCGAGACCGTCGACACCCCGGCCGGGCAGGCCCGCATCACCTGGCACACCGCCCGCGCGGCCAAGGCCGTACTGGCCCTCGGCCACGGCGCCGGCGGCGGCATCGAGGCCCGCGACCTCCAGGCCCTGGCCGCCGCCCTGCCCGCGCACGGCTGCACCGTCGCCCTGGTCGAGCAGCCCTGGCGGGTCGCCGGGAAGAAGGTCGCCGCCGCCCCCAAGGTCCTCGACGAGGGCTGGCGGGCCCTGTGGCCGGCCCTGGCGGAGCCCGGGCTGCCCGTCGTCGCCGGCGGGCGCAGCGCCGGGGCCCGGGTCGCCTGCCGGACCGCCGCCGGACTGGGCGCCGCCGGGGTGCTCGCGCTGGCCTTCCCCCTGCACCCGCCGGGCAAGCCCGAGAAGTCCCGGGCCGAGGAGCTCCTGGAGGCCGGCCGGCCCACCCTGGTGCTCCAGGGCGGCCGGGACCCCTTCGGGCGGCCGGAGGAGTTCCCCGCGGGGGAGTACGAGCTGGTCGAGGTGGCGCACGGCGACCACGGCTTCGCCGTGCCCAAGAAGGCGGACCTCACCCAGGACGAGGCCCTCGCGGTGATCACCGGTGCGGTGGCCCCCTGGCTCGCCCGGCTCCTCGGCTGACCCCGACCTGACAGATTCGCCGCGGACCCGCGCGTGATTCCGCTCACCACCGGCCCGCCGGCCCGCGTGAGGACGCCGGATCCCTTGCCGCGCCCGGGAATGCGCGGGCCGGGGCTCCTGTTGTTCGGAGTGTCGCTACGCAGGGAAAAGACGTCGGAGGAGAGGGAGCGCATGACCCAGGTCATCAGCCAGAACCGTCGGCAGGCCGCTGACCTGGACTGGACGGTCCTCCCGGCGCCCAAGCGGGGCTCGGTTCGGGCGGCGGAAGGCCGGGATGGTCGACTATTCTCCGATTCGAGCGGATCCGCTTTCGGAGCCGCCACGCTGTCGGAGGAGGTGGGTCCTGTCGCTGGGACCGACGAAGGCCAGGCGCAGGAGACGACCGCTGAGCGCAACGCGCGATTCGAGCGGGACGCCCTCGGCTACCTCGACCAGATGTACTCCGCCGCCCTGCGCATGACGCGCAACCCGGCCGACGCCGAGGACCTGGTCCAGGAGACGTACGCCAAGGCCTACGCGTCCTTCCACCAGTTCCGCGAGGGCACCAACCTCAAGGCGTGGCTGTACCGCATTCTGACCAACACCTTCATCAACTCCTACCGCAAGAAGCAGCGTGAGCCGCAGCGGAGCGCCGCGGAGGAGATCGAGGACTGGCAGCTGGCCCGCGCCGAGTCGCACATGTCGACCGGTTTGCGTTCGGCCGAATCGCAGGCGCTCGACCATCTGCCGGATTCCGACGTGAAGGAAGCTCTCCAGGCCATTCCGGAGGAGTTCCGCATCGCGGTCTATCTTGCCGACGTAGAGGGCTTTGCGTACAAGGAGATCGCGGACATCATGGGTACACCCATCGGTACGGTCATGTCCCGACTGCACCGTGGCCGCCGTCAACTCCGCGGAATGCTGGAGGACTACGCCCGCGAGCGCGGGCTGGTCCCCGCGGGCGCGGGAGAGTCGAACGACCTGAAAGGCTCGGGCTCATGAGCTGCGGAGAGCCGCACGAGACGGAGTGCTCCGAGGTCCTGGATCATCTGTACGAGTTCCTGGACCACGAGATGCCCGACAGCGACTGCACGAAGTTCGAGACGCATTTCGGCGAGTGCAATCCCTGTCTGGAGAAGTACGGCCTTGAGCAGGCCGTGAAGAAGCTGGTCAAGCGCTGCTGCGGATCGGACGACGTACCGACCGACCTGCGCTCCAAGGTCATGGGACGGATCGAACTGATCCGCTCGGGCCAGGCCGTTCCGGATCACGACGTCACGGCGGACCCGGCGGGCGGCTGATCCGCCGCCGCTCTCGGCCGCGGCCTCTCCACCCGTACGGCGGACAACCGCCCCCGGAAGCACCTTTCATTCACTCGAAGGTGCTAATCCGGGGGCGCCCGTACGGGGCAATACGAAAATGTCCCCCGCTTCGCGCGGGGGCCGATTTATTCTCCCCTCGCGGTACCCCTTCTCGCGGTACCCCTTTCCGATGCGGTACCGGGTCGCACGCCCAGGGGAGGAGAGCGCCATGCGGGTCCTTCCGCCGGCGGCGCGCGCCTGCGTCCTGGGCGCGGTGCTCGCGGCCGCCGCGTGCGTCACCCCCGCCCTCCGCCCCGGATCCGCCGTGCCCTGGCCCGCCGTGGGACTGCTGGCCGCCCTCTGCCTCGGCTGCGAGGCGGCCCGCGTGCTGCCCCTGCGGGGGCGCGGGGCGCCCGAGGGGACCGGCCCCTTCCCCCCGGTGGTGCTGGCCGCCGTCTTCCTGCTGCCGCCCGCCGCCGCAGCGCTCGTGGCCCTGCCCGGCGGACTCGCCCAGCCCGCCCCGCAGCGGCCCGTCGCGGTCCGCCGGATCTGGCACGCGGCCCAGCAGGCCGTCGCCGCCTGGGCGGCCGGACGGGCCTACGGACTCCTCGGCGGCCGCGAGGCACTCGCGGGCGCCGCCGCCTTCCCGTACGCGCTGCTCCCCGCGGCCCTCGCCGGCCTCGTCTTCTGCCTGGTCCTCACCGCCCTCGACGCAGCCGTCCTGGCCGCCGCCGAAGGCACCCGCGCGGCCCCCGGCCGGCGCGGACCGGCCCCCCTCCCGCGGCCCTCGTCCGGCACCGCCCCGGCCCTCGCCCCGTACTGCCTGCACGGACTGGTCGGCCTGCTGATGGCCGTGATGTGGCACAGCCCCTACGGCCCCCCGGCCGCGCTGCTGGTCCTGCTGCCGATGTACATCTCCTGCTGGGTCTTCGCCCAGTACCAGCGCGAGCAGGCCGCGCACCAGGCCACCATCCGCGCCCTCGTCCAGGCCGTCGACATCAAGGACCGCTACACGCGCGGGCACAGCGAACGCGTGGGCCAGGCCTCCGCGATGATCGCCCGCGAGCTGGGCATGGCCGGCGACCGCCTCGAAGTCGTCCGCATCGCCGGGATCCTCCACGACGTCGGCAAGCTCGGCGTGCCGACCCGGCTGCTGCGCAAGAACGGGCCGCTGACCCCCGAGGAACGCCGCGTCATCGAACTCCACCCCGAGTACGGGCACGAGATGGTGCGCGGCATCGGCTTCCTCGGGGAGGCCCGCGCGGCGATCCTGCACCACCACGAGCGGGTCGACGGCTCCGGCTACCCCTACGGGCTGAGCGGGGAACAGATCCCGGAGCCGGCCCGGGTGGTGGCGGTCGCCGACGCCTTCGACGCGATGACCTCGACCCGCTCCTACAGCCGGGCCCGGCCGGTGCGGACGGCCCTGGCGGAACTCGAACGCGGCGCGGGCTCCCAGTTCGACCCGGCCATGGTGCGGGCCCTGACCGCCGCGATCGGCCGGCACGGCTGGCACCCGGTGGTCACCTCGGACGAGGACCTCCCCGCCGTCCAGGCCGCCGCCGCGGGGGCCGGGCCCCGCGAAGCCGGACGGGAGGGGCCGCCCGGGATGCCGGCCCAGGGGCGCGAGGCCGCCGGTTCACCCGGACAGGGCAAGGCCGGCGGCCCATGAGGGCGCTCGCCGGCTGGGCCGTACGGGCGGCCGCCGCCGTGCTCACCGCGGCCGCGCTGGGACACACCCTGTGGACCGGGGTCACCGAACCCGGCACCGCCCTCGCCTTCGCCGCCCTGATCACCCTGGGCGAACTCGCCCGCCGCGACCACCCCGCCCAGGACCGCCGCCCCGCCCCGCTCGGCTCCGCCGGAGCCCTCGCCTACGCCCTGCTCGGACAGGACGCCGGGCTCCCCACCCACCACGGCGTGCTCCAGATCGTCGCCGTCGTCGTCGCGGCCGCCCTGGCCGGGATCGTCCCGCACATCGCCCGCGGCCACGCCCCCGCCCTGGACCACGTGGCCCGCCGGGTCCTGGCCGTCGCCTTCGCCGCCGCCTGCTTCCAGCCCCTGTACGGCTCCGGCCGCCTCACGCACCGCATCGGACAGGGCCCCTTCCTCGTCTTGTTCCTGCTGCTCCTGCTGGGCCTCACCGCCCTGTGCGACGCCGTCCTCGCCGCCGCACTGGCCGGGGCCCGCACCGGCTGGCCGTTCGGGCCGCTGCTGCGCGACGAACTGCGCGCCCAGCTCGGGATCGGCTCCGCCATCTGCGCCACCGGGGTGGTGATGGCGCTCGGCGTGGCCGTGGCGGGCCTGTGGGCCCTGCCCGTCTTCAGCGTCCCGCTGCTGCTGACCCAGCTCTCCTTCCACCGGGTCGACGCCGTCCGCACCACCTACCGCCAGACCATCACCTCCCTCGCCCGGGCCACCGAGATCGCCGGCTGCACCGCCCCCGGCCACTCCCGCCGGGTCGCCGCCCTCAGCTGCGCCGTCGGCCGGGAGCTCGGGCTCTCGGAGCGGGAGCTCACGGTGCTGGAGTACGCGGCCCTGATGCACGACATCGGCCAGCTCTCCCTCGTCGACCCCGTCCCCGGCGGGGCCACCGCCGAGCTGCCCCCCGACGAGGCCCGCCGGATCGCCGGGCTCGGCGGCGAGGTGGCCCGGCAGACCGGGGTGCCCGCGGAGGTCGCCGTGATCGTGGAACGGCAGGCGGACCCGTACCGGGAGCAGCCCGTCGCCGCCCGGATCGTGCGCGCCGTGAACGCGTACGACGACCTGGCCGGAGCGGGCGGTCACCCGGGTGGCCCACTGGCCGCCCTGGAACGGCTGCGCCTGGGCACCGGGCACGACTACCAGCCGGAGGTCGTGGAGTCCCTGGCGAGGGTTCTGGCCAGGGGCGGACGCGGCAGAGTCGTTCCCGCTCCGCCTGGGTAACCCATGGGTAATGAGCGGTCGTCCGAGCGGGCATGGTTGGATGCAGTAAGGGGTGTCCGTGAGGGTGTCCGCAGGGCTGAACCGTTGGAGCGGCAGGCGGGAATCGTGAGGATCTTCGGGAAGGTACGGCATCGGCCCTCCGCCTCGTGGCGGCAGGCCACCGACCGCGCGTTCACGCTGATCGGCGACGGTCGGTACGAGGACGCGGGTGCGCTGCTGACCAGGGCGGCGGACCTGGAGCCCTGGCTGTCCGAGTCCTGGTTCAACCTGGCACTCCTCCACAAGTTCCGGCACGACTGGGAGCAGGCGCGGGCCGCCGGCCTGCGCGCCGTGGCCCTGCTGGACCGTGAGACCGGCGCCCCGGACTGGTGGAACGTGGGCATCGCCGCGACCGCCCTCCAGGACTGGCCGCTGGCCCGCCGGGCCTGGCAGGCGTACGGGCTGAAGGTGCCCGGAGACCCGCACAGCACGGCCGGGACGGGCGAGCCGGTGGGCATGGAACTCGGCAGCGCGGCGGTGCGGCTGTCGCCCGAGGGCGAGGCCGAGGTCGTGTGGGGCCGCAGGCTCGATCCAGCCCGCATGGAGGTCCTGTCCATCCCGCTGCCCTCTTCGGGACGCCGCTGGGGCGAGGTCGTCCTGCACGACGGGGTGCCGCACGGCGAGCGGGTCACCGCGGCCGGGCCCTCGTACCCGGTCTTCGACGAGATCGAGCTGTGGGCACCCTCTCCGGTGCCGACCTGGGTGGTGCTCCTGGAGGCGGCCACCGAGGAGGACCGCGACGCCCTGGAGCAGCTGGCCTCGGACGCGGGCTTCGCCGCGGAGGACTGGTCCTCGTCGGTGCGGCTGCTCTGCCGGACCTGTTCGGAGAGCTCGATGCCCAGCGGAGAGGGCAACGGCGACCACCTCGACCCCCACGACCACAGTGAACCCGGCCACCCCGGGCCCCTGGGCCACCGCACGGCCGGATCCGGCTCGCTGTGGGTGCCCGAGCGCGAATGCGGCATCGCGGCCCCGGCCGGTCTGGTGCGCGGACTGCTCGACGGCTGGGTCGCCGACAGCCCCGACAGCAGGGAGTGGCGGGATCTCGAGGAAGTCTGCTGACCCCGGGCCGTAGGCTGTACGGGCACACCACGGACTTGAGGGAAGGCGTACGGCGGACATGGCGCAGCAGGAGAACCAGGTGACCCCGATCGACGACGAGGGCTGGGTCGTGGACACCGAGGACTGTGAGGCGCGCGAGCTCGCGTACCGCGAGGCCGGTACGTCCCGCCCGATCACGGTCGTCGGCAACCCGGTGCTGCACCGCGAGTGCAAGGACGTCACCGAGTTCGGCGAAGAGCTGGCGCAGCTGATCAATGACATGTTCGCCAGCCAGAAGACCGCCGAGGGCGTGGGCCTGGCCGCCAACCAGATCGGTGTGGACGCCAAGGTCTTCGTCTACGACTGCCCGGACGACGACGGCGTCCGCCACACCGGCGTCGTGGTCAACCCCAAGCTCGTCGAGCTGCCGGCCGGCTCGCGCGTGCTGGACGACTCGAACGAGGGCTGCCTCTCCGTCCCCACCGCGTACGCCTCCCTGGCCCGCCCGGACTACGCCGAGGTCACCGGCCAGGACGCGCAGGGCAACCCGATCAAGGTCCGCGGCACCGGCTACTTCGCGCGCTGCCTCCAGCACGAGACCGACCACCTGTACGGCTACCTGTACATCGACCGCCTCTCCAAGCGCGACCGCAAGGACGCCCTGCGGCAGATGGCGGAGAACACCCCGCGCTACCCGGTCGTCGCGAACGACTGACCGGCCGCGCGCCGCGCACGAACGAAGGCCCCGTTCCGGAATCGCTCCGGAACGGGGCCTTCGCCTGTGGGGGGTTCTCCGCGAGGGTGGCGCGGTGGTGGCGTGACCGGATCACACCACCACCGGCCCGCCGCGGCCAGACACCCCCGCCGCGAATGTCAAGTCATGGGCGATTACCGGCCGTCGGCGTACGTCAGGCCACCGCGCGGGGGCCGCGGAAGGCGCGGCGGAAGGCGTTCGGGGTGGTGCCCAGGGTCCGCAGGAAGTGGTGCCGCAGGGCCGCCGCGGTGCCGAACCCGCTGCGGCCGGCGATCGAGTCCACCGTGTCGTCGGTGGACTCCAGCAACTCCTGTGCCAGCAGCACCCGCTGGCGCAGCACCCACTGGTAGGGAGTCGTCCCCGTCTCCTGGAGGAAGCGGCGGGCGAAGGTCGTGACATGTGGGCCCGCTCCGCGAGCCGCTCGACGGTGATCTCCTCGTCCAGGTGCCGGGCCATCCAGCCGATCACCCCGCCGACCGTGTCACAGCCGGTGCGCGGCAGGGGCCGTTGGATGAACTGCGCCTGGCCGCCGTCCCGGTGGGGCGGCACGACCATCCGCCGGGCGATGGTGTTGGCCACCTCGGCCCCGTGTTCCTGCCGGACCACGTGCAGGCAGGCGTCGATGCCCGAGGCCGTCCCGGCGGCGGTGATCACCGGCCCCTCGTCCACGTAGAGCACGTCCGGGTCGACCCGGGCCGCCGGGTAGCGGTGGACCAGCGCCGGGGCGTGCATCCAGTGGGTGGTGCACCGGCGGCCGTCCAGCAGCCCGGCCGCACCGAGCACGAAGGCCCCGCTGCACACGCTGAGCACCCGCGCCCCCCGGCCCACGGCCCGGCGCAGGGCGTCGAGGAAGGGCTCGGGGTACTCCCGCACCGGCGCCTTGCGGTCGGCGGGCAGGCAGATCAGGTCGGCCTCCTCCAGCCGCTCCAGCCCGTGGGCCGGCGCGACGGTGAAGCCCACGTCCGCCATGACCAGCGGCCCCTCCTCGGCGGCGCACACGGCGAAGTCGTACACCGGGAGCCCCTGTTCGCTCCGGTCGATCCCGAAGACCTCGCAGAAGATCCCGAATTCGAAGGGGGCCACACCGTCGACGAGGGCCACCGCCACGTTCTTCAGCATGGACCCAGTGTGGCAGTAATTCACCCTCCCATGACAGTCCTGCCACTGTCCGGTTCCCGCCGCTCCGGGGATCTTGGAGTCATGAACACGTTCCTCGACTACCTCACCGTCCTCGCCGTAGCCGCCCTCCTCCTCGCCCCTTCCCTCCGCGGCCTCCTGCACGAACGCCGCATCGACCGCCAGCTCCGCCCGGAACGCGAGAAGCCGGGACGCGGACAGGTGTCGCGTCCCGGCTCCTCACGCAAGCGCGGCGCCGTTCGGGTGGCAGGGCTGCCGGACTAGAAGTCCTCGTCCAGGTCGACCGTGCCCTCGACGGCGACCTGGTAGGCCGACGGGCGGCGCTCGAAGAAGTTCGTCAGCTCCTGGACGCCCTGGAGCTCCATGAACGAGAACGGGTTCTGCGAGCCGTACACCGGCGGGAAGCCGAGGCGCACCAGGCGCTGGTCGGCGACACACTCCAGGTATTCGCGCATCGAGTCGGTGTTCATGCCCGGCAGGCCGTCACCGCACAGGTCGCGGCCGAACTGCAGCTCCGCCTCCACGGCCTCCTTCAGCATGTCGGTGACCTGCTGCTGGAGGGCGTCGTCGAAGAGCTCCGGCTCCTCCTTGCGGACCGTGTCCACGACCTCGAAGGCGAAGTTCATGTGCATGGTCTCGTCCCGGAAGACCCAGTTCGTGCCCGTCGCCAGGCCGTGCAGCAGGCCGCGCGAGCGGAACCAGTACACGTACGCGAAGGCGCCGTAGAAGAACAGGCCCTCGATGCAGGCGGCGAAGCAGATCAGGTTCAGCAGGAAGCGGCGGCGGTCGGCGGCCGTCTCCAGCTTGTCGATCTTCTCGACCGAGTCCATCCACTTGAAGCAGAACTGCGCCTTCTCGCGGATCGACGGGATGTTCTCGACCGCGTCGAAGGCGGCCGCGCGGTCGTCCGGGTCGGGCAGGTAGGTGTCCAGCAGCGTCAGGTAGAACTGGACGTGCACGGCCTCCTCGAACAGCTGGCGCGACAGGTACAGGCGCGCCTCCGGGGAGTTGATGTGCTTGTACAGCGTCAGGACCAGGTTGTTCGCCACGATCGAGTCGCCCGTCGCGAAGAACGCGACCAGACGGCCGATCATGTGCTGCTCGGCCGGCGTCAGCTTCGCCAGGTCGGCCACGTCGGAGTGGAGGTCGACCTCCTCCACCGTCCAGGTGTTCTTGATCGCGTCCCGGTAGCGCTCGTAGAAGTCCGGGTAGCGCATCGGGCGGAGCGTGAGCTCGAAGCCCGGGTCGAGGAGGTTCTTCTTCTCGGCGGTCATTACTGGCAGGCCTCGCAGGACTCGGGGTTCTCAAGGGAGCAGGCCAGCGCCTCGGCGTCGAGGGCCTGGGGCAGCTGGGTGGGGGTGGCGGCGGCCGGAACGGCGGTGCCGGAGGCCGCGCGGGCGATCTTCGTCGCCGGGCGCGAGCGCAGGTAGTACGTGGTCTTCAGGCCCTGCTTCCAGGCGTACGCGTACATCGAGCTGAGCTTGCCGATGGTGGGCGTCTCCATGAACAGGTTCAGCGACTGGCTCTGGTCCAGGTACGGCGTACGGGCCGCCGCCATGTCGATCAGGCCGCGCTGCGGGATCTCCCACGCCGTGCGGTACAGCTCGCGGACCTCCGCCGGGATCCAGCCGAAGCCCTGGACGGAGCCGGAGGACTCGCGCAGCGCCTCGCGGGTCTGCGCGTCCCACACGCCGAGCTTCTTGAGGTCCTCCACCAGGTAGCCGTTGACCTGGAGGAACTCACCGCTGAGGGTCTCGCGCTTGAAGAGGTTGGAGACCTGCGGCTCGATGCACTCGTACACGCCCGCGATCGAGGCGATCGTCGCCGTCGGGGCGATCGCGAGGAGCAGCGAGTTGCGCATGCCGGACTTCGCGACGCGGGCGCGCAGGGCGTCCCAGCGCTCGGGCCAGTGGCGCTCGGTCTCGTAGTGGTCGGGGTGCAGGACGCCCTGGGCGGTACGGGTCTCGGCCCAGGCCGGGAGGGGGCCGCTGCGCTCGGCGAGGTCGCAGGAGGCCTCGTAGGCGGCGAGCATGATGCGCTCGGAGATCTTCGTGGACAGGGCCTTCGCCTCGGCGGAGTCGAAGGGCAGGCGCAGCTTGAAGAAGACGTCCTGGAGGCCCATCGCGCCCAGGCCCACCGGACGCCACTTGGCGTTGGAGCGGCCGGCCTGCTCCGTCGGGTAGAAGTTGATGTCCACCACGCGGTCGAGGAAGGTCACGGCCGTGCGGACGGTCTCGTCCAGGCGCTCCCAGTCCATGTCCCCCTCGGCGACGAAGGCGCCGAGGTTGACGGAGCCGAGGTTGCAGACGGCCGTCTCGCCGTCGTTGGTGACCTCGATGATCTCGGTGCAGAGGTTGGAGGAGTGGACCACCGTGCCCGGGAGCGCGGTCTGGTTGGCCGTCCGGTTGGAGGCGTCCTTGAAGGTCATCCAGCCCTGGCCGGTCTGCGCGAGGGTGCGCATCATGCGGCCGTAGAGGTCACGGGCCGGCATGGTCTTCTTGGCGAGCCCGGCGGCCTCCGCCTTGACGTAGGCGGCGTCGAACTCGTCGCCGTAGAGGTCCACCAGCTCGGGGACGTCGGCCGGGGAGAACAGCGACCACTCGGCGTCGGCGTTGACGCGGCGCATGAACTCGTCCGGGATCCAGTGGGCGAGGTTCAGGTTGTGCGTACGGCGCTGGTCCTCGCCGGTGTTGTCGCGGAGCTCCAGGAACTCCTCGATGTCCGCGTGCCAGGTCTCCAGGTAGACGGCGGCGGCGCCCTTGCGGCGGCCGCCCTGGTTCACGGCGGCGACGGAGGCGTCGAGGGTCTTCAGGAACGGGACGATGCCGTTGGAGTGGCCGTTGGTGCCGCGGATCAGCGAACCGCGGGCGCGGATGCGGGAGTACGACAGGCCGATGCCGCCGGCGTGCTTGGAGAGGCGGGCGACCTGGTGGTAGCGGTCGTAGATGGAGTCCAGCTCGTCCAGCGGGGAGTCGAGGAGGTAGCAGGAGGACATCTGCGGGTGCCGCGTACCCGAGTTGAACAGGGTGGGGGAGGACGGCAGGTAGTCGAGCCGGCTCATCAGGCTGTACAGCGAGGCCACTTCCTCGACCGCGCGGACGCTTTCGTCCTCGGCGAGGCCGCAGGCCACGCGCAGCATGAAGTACTGCGGGGTCTCGATGACCTGGCGGGTGATCGGGTGGCGCAGCAGGTAGCGGCTGTGCAGGGTGCGCAGGCCGAAGAAGCCGAAGCGGTCGTCCGCGCCCTCGGCGAGGGCGTGCTCGACCAGGGCGTTCAGGCGGGCGGCGTGGGCGGCGACGAACTCGGCGGTGCGGTCGGCGATCAGGCCCTCGCGGTGGCCGACGGCGACGGACTCGGCGAAGGAGGTCGCGCCCTGGCCGGCGGCCTCCTCGGCGACGGCCAGCGTCAGCAGGCGGGCGGCGAGGCGGGAGTACGCCGGGTCCTCGGAGATCAGGCCGGCCGCGGCCTCGGTGGCGAGCCCGCGCAGTTCGGCCTCGTCGGCGGCGGCGCTGCGGCCGCGCAGGGCGGCGGCGGCGACCCGGCCGGGGTCGGTGTCGGGGAGGTCGGCCGTGAGCTCGGTGAGGGTCCGCAGCAGCGCGGCCCCGGGACCTTCTGCTTCGGGGTGGTCGGACTCTGCGCGCGGTGCGGCGGGCGCGATGGTCACGGGGGAGCTCTCCCTCACTCGGCCCGGTCTTCGGCGGAGCGGGGCGCGAGCGGGCGCACGCGGGCGCGCGCAGAAGCGCGTTCGGCACCGCATGGCGTCCACCGGCCCAACCGCGAGGCCCGGACGAATCGACACCCCGGGTCGGTCGATCCGGGGGCACTGCCGACAGGTCTTCGGACTCGCGGATACGCCGGTGGGCGTACGTCACACCGTTGCGGGACAGTTCCGGATTCCCACCGGATTCCCCTGCGGCGGCAGCAGGCATGAGCATACATGTGGGGGCGACCCGATGCGGTGGCCCCCACATGTTGTGTCGGGTGCATGCGGAGCGTGTTGTCACAGCTCCATTCGGTACGTGAGCAGGGTCAGTGCGGGGAGGGGCGACCAGTCCAGTTCGGGCGTACGGACGAACCCGAGCCGCTCGTAGATCCGTTGGGCCCCGCGCATGGCGGGCTGGGTGGAGAGCACCAGCGCGGTGACCCCGGCCAGGGCCCGGGCGCGTTCGGCGCAGGCCCGTACGAGTGCCTCCCCGACGCCCTGCCCGCGCGCCCCGGCGGCCACCGCGAGCATCCGGAACTCGGCGTCGTGCGGCCCGGCGATGTCGGCGAGCCGGCTGCCGGGTGCGGCGAAGGTCACCCCGCCGAGCACCTCCCCGTCGCGCACGGCGACGAGCACCTCCCCGTCGGCGGCCCGCCCGGCCACGTCGCGGAGCACGTTCAGGTAGTGGTCGTCGTCGTTGAGGTCGAGCAGCCCGTCGCCGGTGTAGGCCTGTCCGGTGATCTCCCCGAGGCGCTCGTACTCGTCTTCCCTTGCCGTCCTGATCTCGAAGTCCATGCCGCCGAGTGTGCGTCACGTGTGTGGGCGCCCGGCGCTATCGTCGGAAGTAACCGTCGAGGAAGGCGAGCGAGGCATGAGCGTCATGACCGAACATCCCCACCTGCTGACTGAGGACTTCGAAGCCGTGGCGCGGATAGCTGCCAGAGAGGTCGAAGGTCTGCGGCTGGAGTTCATCGACGGGGTCATCAGGAGCAAGGCAGTGCCCGACGGAGATCACGACCGAATCGTTCTGTGGCTCGCCCGCATCTGCATGCAGCACCGGCCTGAGCTGTGGCTTCACGTGGAGCGGGGGCTGGCTGTCGGGGACTACCGTTCGGGTCGTGCACGTCCTGATGCAGCCCTCGCGCTCGACGACGCGTTCGTCGGCCAGGGGGAGTGGGCTGACCCCGCCCCGGTCCTGATGGTCGTCGAGGTCACCTCGTATGACAATGACACCGACCGGCGCGACCGGGTGGAGAAGCCCCTGGCCTACGCGCAGACCGGTATCCCCGTATACCTGCTTATCGACCGGGAGGCGTGCGACGTCATCGTGTTCAGTGAGCCGGACGGCCGCCGCTATGTGAACACCCGCACCGTGGCGTTCGGCAAGGACATCGAACTTCCCGATCCCGTCGGCATCACCCTCCAGACCGAGCCCCTCAAGGACTGGGTGCGCTGACACGCGGAAAGCGAAGGGCCCCGCCGGATGGTCCGGCGGGGCCTCTGTCATGCGCTCAGCAGCAGCGGAAGCCCTCCCGCGGGTCCGCCTCGCGGGCGTCCGTCCGCGCCCGTTCGAAGGCGCGGCGGGTCAGGACCTCGGCCTGGGGGTCGTGGGAGCGGGCGTGGGCGACGTAGCGGTCGTACGCGGCCTCGCCGGAGAACTCCCGTACGTAGTACCGCGCCTTCGCCAGCGCCCCCCGGACCGCGCCGCTCACGCGACCGGGTCCTTCACGCGGCCGCCGCCCCCGTCGAGGCCGGCCGCCGCGAGCTGGGCCTTCTCCTCGGCCGTGGCGATCAGCCCCGCCGGGGCGATGATCTTCGACTCGGTCCACGGGACCTCCGAGAGGCGGACGGCCCCGGGGTCGGAGACGGCCTTGAAGCAGGTGCGGGCCGCGTCCAGCAGGACGATGATGATCAGGGCGGCGAAGAGGGCCGAGAGGACCCCGTCGACCGTGGCGTTGGTGACCACGGTGTGCATCTCGTCCATGTTCTTGGCCGGCGGCAGCACCTTCCCGGCGTCGATGCCCGTCTGGTACTTGTCGCGCTGCGCGAAGAAGCCGATCTTCACGTCGTCCGAGAAGATCTTCTGGTAGCTGGCGGTGAGGGTGACGGCCACGTCCCAGGCCAGCGGGACGGCCGTGACCCAGGCCCACTTGAGGCGGCCCGACTTGACCAGCAGCGTGGTGCACACGGCCAGGGCGACCGCCGCGAGGAGCTGGTTCGCGATGCCGAACAGCGGGAAGAGCTGATTGATGCCGCCCAGCGGGTCCTTGACGCCGACCCACAGGAAGTAGCCCCAGCCGCCCACGACGACCGCGCTGGCCAGCCACACGCCGGGCTTCCAGCTGACGTCCTTGAAGGACTTGTGCACGTTGCCCAGGGTGTCCTGGAGCATGAAGCGGCCGACCCGGGTGCCCGCGTCCACCGTCGTCAGGATGAACAGGGCCTCGAACATGATGGCGAAGTGGTACCAGAACGCCTTCATCCCGGCCCCGCCGAACACGGAGGAGAAGATCTCCGACATCCCGAGCGCGAACGTCGGAGCGCCGCCCGTACGGGACAGCAGGGTGGTCTCCTCGACGTCCTTGGCGGCCTGTGCGAGGGCGTCCGGGGAGATGGCGAAGCCGAAGTGGCCGACCGCCGCCGAGGCGGACTGGACGGTGGTGCCGATGACCCCGGCGGGGGAGTTGACGCCGAAGAACAGACCCGGCTCGATGATGCAGGCGGCGATCACGGCCATCACGGCGACGAAGGACTCGGTGAGCATCGCGCCGTAGCCGATGACCCGGACCTGGGTCTCCTTCTGGATCATCTTCGGGGTGGTGCCCGAGGCGACCAGGGAGTGGAAGCCGGACAGGGCCCCGCACGCGATGGTGATGAAGACGAAGGGGAACATCGACCCGGCGAAGACCGGCCCGTCGCCGCGCGTGGCGAAGTCGGTGACCGAGGGCATCTTCAGCGTCGGCATGGCGATGACCACGCCGACCGCCATCAGGGCGATCGTGCCGACCTTCATGAAGGTGGACAGGTAGTCGCGCGGGGCGAGCAGCAGCCACACCGGCAGGACGGAGGCGAAGAAGCCGTACCCGATCATCCAGAGGACGAGGGTCTCCTTGTCCAGGGTGAAGAAGTCGGCCCAGGAGGACTCGGCGACCCAGCCGCCCGCCACGATGGCGAGGAGCAGCAGGGCGACGCCGATGACGGAGACCTCGGTGACCCGGCCCGGGCGCAGGTAGCGCAGGTAGACGCCCATGAAGAGGGCGATCGGGATGGTCATGCCGATGGAGAAGACGCCCCAGGGGGAGTGCCCCAGGGCGTTGACGATGACCAGGCCCAGCACCGCCAGCAGGATGATCATGATGGTGAACACGGCGAGCAGGGCGGCGGCCCCGCCGACGGGGCCGATCTCGTCGCGGGCCATCTGGCCCAGCGAGCGGCCGTCGCGGCGGGTGGAGAAGAACAGCGTCACCATGTCCTGGACGGCGCCGGCGAAGATGACGCCGGCGACGATCCAGATGGTGCCCGGCAGGTAGCCCATCTGGGCGGCGAGCACGGGGCCGACGAGCGGGCCGGCGCCGGCGACGGCGGCGAAGTGGTGGCCGAAGAGCACGCGCCGGTCGGTGGGGTGGAAGTCGACACCGTTGTCGAGGCGTTCGGCGGGGGTGGCCCGGGTGCCGTCCAGCTTCAGCACGCGGTTCGCGATGAACCGCGAGTAGAAGCGGTAGCCGATGGCGTACGAGCCCAGCGCGGCGGCGAGCAGCCAGGCCGCGGAGATCTCCTCACCGCGCGAGAGCGCCAGCACGCCCCAGCCGACGGCCCCGATGAGGGCCACGAGCACCCATACGGCGACGGACTGCGGGGTGGCTCTCGCCGTAGGTGTCCGCTGTGTCCCTGTTGCTCCCGGTTCCGGCATGATCCTCGTCCCCTCGTTGATCATTTTGCGTTCAAGCGCACGGAATCTACGGGGGGTTGTCGGTGGACGTAAGCCCCCGTCCGCATAGCGGTACGAGCGTCCACCGGCGTTCGAAGTGACGTCAACCGTTGATCACACAGCAGGTCGCTGAAGACGGGCAACGAACTTATAACGGTCGCCGCGATATACCGATCGCACCCATTCGACCGGTTCTCCGTCGGCGTCCAGGGAGTGCCGCGAGAGCATCAGCATCGGCAGGCCCACGTCCGTGCCGAGCAGCCCGGCCTCGCGCGGGGTGGCGAGGGAGGTCTCGATGGTCTCCTCGGCCTCCGCGAGCCGGACGTCGTACACCTCGGCGAGGGCGGTGTAGAGGGAGGTGTACTTGGCGAGCGAGCGGCGCAGCGCGGGGAAGCGCTTGGCCGACAGGTGCGTGGTCTCGATGGCCATCGGCTCGCCGCTGGCCAGGCGCAGGCGCTCGATGCGCAGCACCCGCCCGCCGGTGGCGATCTTGAGCAGGCCGGCGAGGGTGTCGTCGGCGGTCACGTAGCCGATGTCGAGGAGCTGGGAGGTCGGCTCCAGGCCCTGGGCGCGCATGTCCTCGGTGTAGGAGGACAGTTGCAGGGGCTGGGAGACCTTGGGCTTGGCGACGAAGGTGCCCTTGCCCTGGATGCGCTCCAGCCGGCCCTCGACCACGAGTTCCTGCAGGGCCTGCCGGACGGTGGTCCGGGAGGTGTCGAACTCGGCGGCGAGGGTCCGCTCCGGCGGTACTGGAGTGCCGGGGGGTAGCGTTTCGGTCATGTCGAGCAAGTGCCGCTTGAGTCGGTAGTACTTGGGCACACGCGCCGTTCGAGTGGCCGGCCCGCCTTCCGGCTCCGTGGTCGCCCCTTCGGTGGACATCGCCGCCCGCCTTCCCGACTCCAGTTTCGCTGCCGTCACCGGCTCCTCCGATATGTGCGGTCACATGGTGACACGGGTGGGAGGGCAGGCCTCCTCCCTCCCCCAGGTGTCGGTCCGGTAACGGACCGAGCACCCGCTCATTAGACCCTTGACACCCCTAAAGGTCTAGGCCAAGCTCCCGGTACTGGTCTACACCAATATGGATCAGATCCCGGCCCCACGGGCAGTACTTGGTACGTACGTCACCGCGGCGGGCGAGGGAAGGTGCACAGCAGCAGCATCCCTGAGGAGGGTGGCGTGAAGCGCAAGCTCATTGCGGCGGTCGGTGTCGTGGGAATGATGGTCGGTGTCGCGGCGTGCGGCAACGGCGGTGACGACAAGCCGAAGTCCGACGCGTCGGGTGGCGCCAAGGAGATCACCGTCTGGGTGATGGACGGATCCGCCCCGAAGGCCTGGATCGAGCAGGTCAACAAGGAGTTTTCGGCCAAGCACCCCGGTGTGACGGTGAAGGTCGAAGAGCAGAAGTGGACCGGCATCCAGGAGAAGGTCACCACGGCCCTCTCCGAGAACACCCCGCCGGACGTCATCGAGCTCGGCAACACCCAGACCGCCGGTTACGCGGTCACGGGCGGCCTCGCCGACCTGACCAAGGACAAGGCCCAGCTCGGCGCCGACGCCTGGCAGAAGAGCATGCTCGCCTCCGCCGAGGTCGACGGCAAGCTCTACTCCGCCCCCTGGTACGCCGCCAACCGCGTCGTCGTCTACGACAAGAAGGCCTACGAGAAGGCCGGCGTCACCCCGCCGAAGACCCGCGACGAGTGGATCGCCGGCCTGGAGAAGCTGAAGGCCTCCGACCCCTCCGCGCAGCCGATCTACCTCCCCGGCCAGAGCTGGTACATCCTCGCCGGCTTCATCTGGGACGAGGGCGGCGACCTCGCCGTCAAGGACGGCGGCAAGTGGAAGGGTCAGCTCGCCACCCCGCAGGCCGCCGCCGCCATGGACTTCTACAAGAAGCTCCAGTCCTACTCCACGGCCCCCAAGGACAAGGACGAGGCCACCCCGCAGCAGTCCACCGACATCATCCCCAAGGGCGGTGTCTCCTCCTGGATCGGTCTCGGCTGGGAGGCCGGCGGTGCCGAGAAGGCCCTGAAGGACGCGGGCAAGGACGCCGACTTCGGCTACTTCCCGATCCCGGGCAAGACGGCCGACAAGACCGGCACCGTCTTCCTCGGCGGCTCCAACCTCGCCGTGGCCGAGCGCTCCAAGAACAAGGAGCTCGCCAAGGAGTGGCTGGCCCTCGCCACGGGCAAGGACCAGATGACCAAGTACGCCACCGAGGTCAAGGGCGCCCTGCTGCCCAACCAGGTCGGCGCCAACTTCACCCCCGCCGCCGGCTCCTTCGCCGAGGCCATGGCCAAGGCCGGCCTCAACGGCAAGATCACCCCGGTGACCGCGGGCTGGGCGAACGTCGAGACCGAGCCGAACCCCATCAAGGAGTTCATGACCAAGGTCCTGAAGGGTGAGGACGCCGCCAAGGCGGGCGCGGAGGCGGACAAGGAAATCGCGAACCGCATCAACAAGTAACAACCCCACCCAGCAGTACCCGCACGACCCAGCAGTGTGAACGCACCGGGGGGTGCGGCAGGCCCCGGCCGCCTGCCGCGCCCCCGGTCGCGCATTTGACTCCACAGTCAACCGCGAGGAAGCCAAGCCATGACCGTGCACTCCCAGGGAGCGACGACCAGCGCTCCACAGGACGCACCACACCAGTCCGCCGGACGGCCGAAGGCGCAGAGCCCCGCAGCCGGCCCCCGTCCCACACCTCCTCGCGGGGGCAGGAAGCAGCTCCCCTCGGGGTGGCTGCCGTACCTGCTGGTGCTGCCGGCCGTGGCCAGCATGGCCCTCCTGCTGCTGTACCCGCTGATCAAGAACGTGATCCTGTCCTTCCAGGACATCAACAAGATCGAGTTCATCCAGCGGAAGTACCCCTTCGGGGGATTCGCCAACTACACCCAGCTGATCGGCGACTCCAACTTCTGGACCGTCGTCGTCCGCAGCTTCCTCTTCACCTTCGCCAACGTCGCCCTGATCATGGTGATCGGCAGCCTCATCGGCATCCTGCTCAACCGGCTGGGCAAGTGGATGCGCCTGGTCCTGTCGATGGCGCTGGTGATGGCCTGGGCCATGCCCATCGTCGCCTCCGTCCAGGTCTTCTACTGGCTGTTCGACGAGCAGTTCGGCGTCATGAACTGGGTCATGCGCACCCTCGGCTTCTCCGGCTACGAGCAGCACAACTGGTTCGAGACCGGCCTGTCCACCCTGACGATCGTCACCCTCCTGGTGGTCTGGGGCTCCATCCCCTTCGTCGCCCTCAACATGTACGCCGGCCTCACCACCGTCGGAGCCGAGCTGTACGAGGCCGCCCGCATGGACGGCGCCAACGGCTGGCAGACCTTCTGGAAGGTCGTCTTCCCGAACCTCAAGCCCTTCTTCCTGGTCACCACGTTCCTCGAGGTGATCTGGGTCTTCAAGGCCTTCACCCAGGTCTACGCGATGAACAAGGGCGGCCCGGACCGCGCCTCCGAGATCCTCCCGGTCTTCGCCTACGTCGAGGGCCAGAGCCAGGCCCACTACGGCCTCGCCGCGGCGATCTCCGTCCTGACGATCCTGATCCTGCTGGTCGTCATGTCCTTCTACTTCCGCCTGATCCTGAAGCAGGAGGAGGAGCAGTGAGCACCACCACCGCCCCGAACGAACCCGCCCAGCAGCTGCGCACCCGCCGGCCCCTGCGCCCCGCGACCGTCGCCAAGAACCTCGGCGCCCTGCTCCTGGCCCTGGTCTTCGTCTTCCCGGTCTACTGGATGTTCTCCTCGGCCCTCAAGCCGAACAGCGAGATCCTCACCAAGGACCCGGTCTTCGTCTTCACGCCGACCCTGGACAACTTCACCAAGGCGACCGGCGTCGAGAACTTCTGGACCTACGTCACCAACAGCCTCGTCGTCACGGTCGGCGCCGTCCTGCTCGCCCTGCTGGTGGCCCTCGCCGCGAGCTTCGCGATCGCCCGCATGAAGTTCAAGGGCCGCAAGGGCCTCGTCCTCGGCGTGATGATGGCCCAGATGGCCCCCTGGGAGGTCATGGTCATCGCGATGTACATGATCATGCGTGACGCCGAGATGCTGAACAGCCTCGGCGTGCTCACCGCCATCTACTTCGTGATGGTCCTCCCCTTCACCATCTGGACCCTGCGCGGCTTCATCGCCGCCGTCCCGGTGACCCTGGAGGAGGCCGCCCAGATCGACGGCTGCACCCGCGGCCAGGCCTTCCGCAAGGTGATCTTCCCGCTGCTGGCCCCCGGCCTGATGTCCACCTCGCTCTTCGGCTTCATCACCGCCTGGAACGAGTTCGCGATGGTCCTGATCCTCAACAAGGACAAGACCGCCCAGACCCTGCCGCTGTGGCTGACCCAGTTCAAGACCGCCTTCGGCAACGACTGGGGCGCCACCATGGCCGCGTCCTCGATCTTCGCGATCCCCGTCCTGGTGATCTTCATCTTCCTCCAGCGCAAGGCCGTCGGCGGCATGACCGCCGGCGCCGTGAAGGGATAACGGCCGTGACGATCCTTGCGCACCACACGGACACCCTCACCCGCGACGCCCTCGCGGTCCTCCAGCCCGGCTTCGAGGGCACCACCGCCCCCTCCTGGCTGCTGCGCCACGTCGGCGAGGGGCTCACCTCCGTCGGCCTCTTCGGCCGGAACATCGTCTCGCCCGAGCAGCTCGCCGCGCTCACCGCGCAGCTGCGCCGGGAGCGGGACGAGGTCCTCGTCGCCATCGACGAGGAGGGCGGCGACGTCACCCGCCTGGAGGTCCGCGGCGGCTCCTCCTTCCCCGGCAACCTGGCGCTCGGCGCCGTCGACGACACGGGACTCACCCGCGAGGTCGCCCGCGAGCTGGGCCGCCGCCTCGCCGAGTGCGGGGTCAACTTCAACTGGGCCCCGTCCGCCGACGTCAACTCCAACCCGGACAACCCGGTCATCGGGGTCCGCTCCCTCGGCGCCGACACCGCGCTCGCCGCCCGCCCGCCACACCGCGGCGTACGTCGAGGGCATGCAGGCCGCCGGGGTCGCCGCCTGCACCAAGCACTTCCCCGGCCACGGGGACACCAACGTCGACTCGCACCACGCGCTGCCCCGCATCGACGTGGACCTGGACACCCTCCAGGCCCGCGAGCTGATCCCGTTCAAGGCGGCCATCGAGGCCGGCACCAAGGCCGTCATGAGCGCCCACATCCTGGTGCCCGCCCTCGACCCGACCCGCCCCGCCACCCTCAGCCCGCAGATCCTCACCGGTCTGCTGCGCAAGGAACTCGGCTACGAGGGCCTCATCGTCACCGACGGCATGGAGATGAACGCCATCGCCGGGACGTACGGCATCGAGCGCGGCTCGGTGCTCGCCATCGCGGCCGGCGCCGACGCCATCTGCGTCGGCGGAGGCCTCTGCGTCTGCGCGACGCGCTGGTCGCCGCCGTACGCGAGGGCACGCTGCCCGAGGAGCGGCTCGCCGACGCCGCCGACCGGGTGCGCGCCCTCGCCGGATGGACCCTCAGGGCCCGGCCGGACGCGCAGCCGGAGGGGAGCCGCGCGTCCGGCATCGGCCTGGAGGCGGCCCGGCGCGCCCTGGCCGTGTCGGGCACCCCGGCCCCCGTGGCCGCCCCGTACGTCGCCACGCTCGCACCCGTCGCGAACATCGCGGTCGGCGACGAGACCCCCTGGGGGGTGGCCGAGGAGCTGGCCGCCCTGGTCCCGGGGACCGTCTCGGGCGTCTTCCCCGAGGGTTCGGCCGCCGGGGACGTACTGGCGGCCGCGGGGGACCGCACGGTCGTCGCGGTGGTCCGCGACGCGCACCGGCACCCGTGGATGACGCAGGCGCTGGACGCCCTGGTCGCCGCGCGGCCGGACACCGTGGTCGTGGAGATGGGCCTCCCGCGCGCCGAGCCGCGCGGGTCGCTGCACATCGCCACGCACGGCGCCGCGCGCGTCTGCGGGCGGGCCGCGGCCGAGGTGATCGCCGGGACCCGGTAGCCCACCGGGCAAGCGGAAAGGGCCGGGCCCCCGAGGAGGGGGGCCCGGCCCTTTCCGCTTGCGGCGACAGGCTCTGCGCTCTTACAGGCCCTGCCAGACCGGCTTGTTGGCGTAGGTGTGGCGGAAGTAGTCGGCCAGCTTCAGCTTGGAGGCGGCCGCCTCGTCCACGACGACGGTCGCGTGCCGGTGCAGCTGCAGCGCGGAGGCCGGGACCAGGGCCGACAGCGGGCCCTCGACGGTCTGGGCGACGGCCTCGGCCTTGCCCTCGCCGGTGGCGAGCAGGACCAGGTGGCGGGCGTCGAGGATGGTGCCGATGCCCTGGGTGATGACGTGGTGCGGCACCTGGGCTATGTCGTCGTCGAAGAAGCGCGCATTGTCCACGCGGGTCTGCTGCGTCAGCGTCTTGATACGGGTGCGGGAGGCCAGCGAGGAGCAGGGCTCGTTGAAGCCGATGTGCCCGTCGGTGCCGATGCCCAGCAGCTGGAGGTCCACCCCGCCGGCTTCGGCGAGGGCCTGGTCGTACGCCTCGCAGGCCGCCTGGACGTCGGCGGCGGAGCCGTCGGGGCCCATGAAGGAGTCCTCGGTCAGGCCCAGGGGCTCCACGACCTCGCGGAGCACGACCGCGCGGTAGGACTCCGGGTGCCCGGCGGGCAGGCCGACGTACTCGTCGAGCTGGCAGATCCGGGCA
>NZ_JZWV01000067.1 GCF_000966975.1 Streptomyces katrae
GGGCACGGGAGGCGTCGACCTCGCCGGCCGCGACCTTGGCGGCGAGGGCTTCGTAGACGGGCAGCGGGGTAGAGCCGGTCGCCACGCCCAGCAGGGCGTCGGGCTTGCGGCGGACCAGGGCGGCCATGGCCTCCGCGATGAGCTCGCCGCCTGCCTTGGCGTCCGGGACGATGACAACTTCCACGCGGGGCCTGCCGATCTGAGAGGTGTGGGCGCTTGTGGTATAGACCAATCTAGCAGAGCGCGCCCGCCCACGGCGGCCCTCCGCCCACATCCATCGTCCCGCCGTTCCCGGCCCCGCGCCCGGCCGGCGGCGGGCCCTACAGCAGCGCCAGCTGCAAGCCGCCCGTGGCGGACAGGTGCTGGCCCGTGACCCAGCGGGAGTCCGGGGAAGCCAGGAAGGCCACCACGTCGGCCACCTCCTCCACCGTGCCCACCCGGTTGAAGACCGACCGGGACGCGGCGTGCGCCCGGGCCGCCGGATCGGCCAGCCAGGCCGCGTTCAGCTCGGTCTCGGTGATTCCGGGGCCCACCGAGTTCACCGTGATCCCGCGCGGCGCGAGCGCGGCGGCCAGCGACACCGTCAGCGCGTTCACGGCGCCCTTGGCCATGATCGTGGCGAGGATCGCCGGCAGCGCGATGTCCGGGGTGCCGGTCACGTTGACGATCCGGCCGCCGTCCGCGAGCCGCTCCAGCCCGTGCTTGATCACGAAGAACGGCGCCTGCGCGTTGACCGCCTGGACCCGCTGGAAGGTCTCCTCGTCCGTCTCGCCGATGCCCGCGAAGGCCGCCGCCCCCGCGTTGTTGACGAGCACGTCCACCCGCTCGGTGTGCGCCGGGTGGGCCTCGTACGCCGCCCAGAGCGCCTGCGCGTCGCCCGGCACCCCGAGCTCCGCCCCGATCGCGAAGGCCCGGCCGCCCTCGGACTCGATCGCGGCGACCGTCTCCTTCGCCGCCGCCTCGTTGCGCCCGTAGTGCACGGCGACCAGCGCCCCGTCACGCGCCAGCCGCTGCGCCACGGCCCGCCCGATACCCCGGCTGCCGCCCGTGACCAGTGCCGTCTTCCCCTTGAGCACGCCCATGACGCGCCCCCCTCCATCATTCGCTAGCGGTCGCTACAGAAAGGACCGTATCAGATTCCCTAGTGACCGCTATAGAATCGTCCGCATGGTGACAGGACAGCGCGGCAGGCCCCGCTCCTTCGACCGGGACGCCGCCCTCGACAAGGCGATGCTGACCTTCTGGGAGCACGGCTACGAGGCCACGTCCATCTCCGACCTGACCCGCACCCTGGGCATCGGCGCGCCCAGCCTCTACGCGGCCTTCGGCGACAAGCGCAAGCTCTTCGACGAGGTGGTGGTGGTCTACGGCAGCCGCTACGGGGACTTCGCGGCCGTCGCGCTCCGGGAGGAGCCCACCGCCGGCGCGGCCATCGGGCGGATCCTGCGGGAGGCGGCCGAGATCTACACCGACCCGGCGCACCCGCCGGGCTGCATGGTGATCAGCGCGGCCGCCAACACCACCTCGCAGGAGGTGGCCGAGGCCCTGCGGGAGCGCCGCAACGCCAACCTGGCCCTGTTCGAGAGCCGGATCAGGGCCGACGTCGCGAGCGGGGTGCTGCCCGCGGACACGGACGCGCGGGCGCTGGCCCGCTACGCGGGGGCGGTGCTACAGGGGATGAGCCAGCAGTCGCGCGACGGGGCGACCCGGGAGGAACTGGAGGCGGTCGCGGAACGGGCACTGCTGGCCTGGCCGGCGTGACCCCGTGGTGATTCCGCACCGTTCGGCATTTCCTCTGGGCCACGGTGCAGGACGGGACCCTCAACCCGTCCGGCACCGTAGCCCGGAGTACTCACGGCCGTCAGGTGTGCGGTTCCCGGCGGCCGGTTGGAGGGGCCGCCGCGGTCAGGGCAGAACGCGCGGCCACCTCTATCCGTCCTCCTGTGCGGGGAGGGCGGAAGCTTCAGACAATTGTGGACTAGACCAATCTGTCCTGTCCATCCAAAGCGCGGGACTACTGGCCCGTCACTTCCTCCAACAGTACGCGGACTGTGCCCTTCCTGGATACTCCCCAGTACAGGTCGTGGGGAAAGTCATCCCCATACCCGGGGTACGCTCGCAATGTGCCCTCCATGAACGATCTCGTACGCCAGCACACCGCTCTCGGTGAAACCGACCTGGAGTGGCTCCACCTGCTGGTCTCGGAGTGGCAACTGCTCTCCGACCTGTCCTTCGCGGACCTCGTGCTCTGGGTCCCCACCCTCGACGGCACCCGCTACGTCTCCGTCGCCCAGATGCGGCCGAACACGGGTCCGACCTCGTACCAGGACGACATGGTCGGCCACCTCGTACCGCGCGGCCGCCGCCCGCTGCTGGACGCCGCGCTCGACGAGGGCCGGATCGTGCGCGAGGGGGACCCGGAGTGGCGCGAGGAGGTGCCGGTCCGCGTCGAGTCGATCCCCGTCCGCCGCGAGGGCCGGGTCCTGGGCGTGATCGCACGCAACACCAACCTGCTCACTGTGCGTACACCGAGCCGGCTGGAGCTCACCTACCTCCAGTCCGCCTCCGACCTCGCGCAGATGATCGCCGCGGGCTCCTTCCCGTTCCCCGGGCAGCAGGTCGACATGGACGCCTCCCCGCGCGTCGGCGACGGCCTGATGCGCCTCGACGCCGACGGCGTGGTGACCTACGCGTCCCCCAACGCCCTCTCCGCCTACCACCGGCTCGGCCTCGCCGCCGACCTGGTGGGCCAGCACCTGGGCACCACCACCGCCGAACTCGCCCCGTCCCGGGGCCCGGTGGACGAGGCGCTCGTCAAGCTCGCCAGTGGCTGGGCCCCCCGGGAGACCGAGGTCGAGGGCAACGGCGGGGTCATCCAGCTCCGCGCGATCCCGCTCAAGCCCAAGGGGACCCGGATCGGCTCACTGGTCCTCTGCCGCGACGTCACCGAACTGCGCCGTCGCGAACGTGAACTGATCACCAAGGACGCGACCATCCGGGAGATCCACCACCGGGTGAAGAACAACCTCCAGACGGTGGCCGCGCTGCTGCGGCTCCAGGCCCGCCGGATGGATTCGGAGAGCGGGCGCGAGGCGCTCAACGAGGCGGTGCGCCGCGTCGGCTCGATCGCGATCGTGCACGAGACCCTCTCCCAGAACCTGGACGAGCGGGTCGAGTTCGACGAGATCGCCGACCGCGTGATCGCGATGGTCGCCGAGATCTCGCCCGGCAAGGTGCAGTGCCGGCGCATCGGACGGTTCGGGATCCTGGACGCGGAGGTGGCCACTCCGCTGTCGATGGTGCTGACCGAGATCCTCCAGAACGCGCTGGAGCACGCCTTCACCCAGGGGGAGGGCGGCACGGTGGAGGTGACCGCCGCCCGCAGCGGATCGGGCCGCGCCGACGGGCGGCTGCTGATCACGGTCCTCGACGACGGCTCCGGCCTGCCCGAGGGCTTCGACCCCCAGAAGGCCGGCAACCTCGGGCTGCAGATCGTCCGGACCCTCGTGGAGGGGGAGCTCGGCGGCACCTTCGACATGGTCCGCGCCGAGCCGCGCGGCACCAAGGTCGTCCTCGACGTCCCGGTCAGCTCCCAGAAGTAGCCCGGCCGGGGAAAGCACTGAGCCCCGGACCGAAGGGTGATCGGTCCGGGGCTCAAGAGCACGTTGCTAAGCGCTATACGGGTACTACGCGCTGCGCGTCGAGGCTCGAAAGTCGATATCAGGCGCTGGCGTTGCGCGCCCGGTTGCGAGCGGCGCGGCGCTTCATGGCGCGGCGCTCGTCCTCGCTCAGACCGCCCCAGACACCGGAGTCCTGGCCGGACTCGAGCGCCCACTGCAGGCACTGCTCCATGACGGGGCAACGGCGGCAGACGGCCTTGGCTTCCTCGATCTGCAGCAGCGCAGGACCGGTGTTGCCGATGGGGAAGAAGAGCTCGGGGTCTTCCTCGCGGCAAACGGCGTTGTGACGCCAGTCCATGGCTGCTCCATCTCCTTGTATTGCGGGCAGGTTGCTTGTGAATGTGAACGCTTTCACGAATCCCCCCGTGAGGGAAGGGCCGACGCCCAGTTGCCTGGTGCGGTCCGAAGATTCGTGGTGGGGTTCTGGCGCTCTGTGTGGGTGCCGGGTTCTGCGGGCTGTCCCGATCGCCATGTAGAGATTCGCAAACCTCGGACGGGGATACAACCCCTTCCGGAAAGTTTTTTTGGATTCGTCGGTGTCGACTAGGTCACAGCCCTAGTTCTTGGGGGTGGACCGGCGTGTAAACGTTCGACTGAAAGGACTTTGGGCTCTTCTACTCACACAATCACACGCAGTGCACGGCGAACGCCTGTGAACCGAACGCTGGTGCGCACTCCGAGGTGATCGCCGTCCATCTGGAAAGGGAGGGGAACCTTCGAATGCAAGGTGAAGTCGGTCAGATCGTGCAGAGACACGGCATGCTTGCCGCGCGGACCGCGCTCAGGAGTCGAGGTCAGGAGCTGTGTCGCGTACCGCGCGACCGCCGGAGTTGACAAACGGTCCAGCGCCAATACGTCAAGCGCGGTGTCGAACGAGGCCTCCGGAGAGGCGTACAGCGGGCGATTTCCCAGGTACGTCCACGGCGAGGTGTTGCAGACTATCGACAGCACCAGATCCGTCACCGGATCCGCGCCCGGCTGTTCCAGCGTGATCGTCCCGTGCCGGCGGTTGGGTTCCTCCCAGAACTGCCGCATCAGCTGTCGTACATACAGAGCGTGCGTCGAACGCTTGCCGCGCTCCCGCTGCTGTTCGACCCGCCCCACCACGCCCGCGTCGAAGCCGAAGCCCGCGCAGAACGTGAACCAGCGCGACGGGACCCCCTCGTCCTCGGTACCCGGCACCCCCTCGGCCAGCCCCAGCCCCACCGTCCGCTCGCGCCGCTCCCGCAGCGCGTCCAGCAGGGCACCGGTCGCCTCGACCGAATCGTTCGGCAGCCCGAGCGCCCGGGCGAAGACGTTCGTGGAACCCCCGGGCACCACCGCGAGCCGCGGCAGCCGCTCCGGATCCGGGCCGTCGTGCAGCAGCCCGTTCACCACCTCGTTGACGGTGCCGTCACCGCCCAGCGCCACCACGAGGTCCAGCCCCTCGTGCGCGGCCTTGCGCCCCAGGTCCCGGGCGTGACCCCGGTACTCGGTGGTCACCGCCTCCAGCTTCATCTCGCTGGCCAGGGCGTGCGTCAGGACGTCGCGCGTGCGCGCACTGGTGGTCGTCGCTGCTGGGTTGGCCACGAGAAGTGCACGCATGGTCGCCAGACTACCCACCCT
>NZ_JZWV01000501.1 GCF_000966975.1 Streptomyces katrae
CTGAGACCGCTGAGTGTGGTCCCGACGAGCCCGGCCCCGCCCGGCCGTTCGGTGCCGGGGGGGCGGTGGTGGGTGGTGCCGGCGGTGGGGGCCGCCGCACTGGGTCGGGTTCCTCCGCCCGGGACTCCGGTCGGCGGGTGGGCAGCCACCGGGCTGCCCCCGGCCCCTCGCGGGGGGAAAAGTCCCGCCCCCCGTGCCGACGTAAAAGAAAAATGCTCACCCCAGCGGGAGCTCCACGTACGAAGGCGTCGGCTCCGGGGAGGTGAAGGACAGGGTGGCGCGGGGCAGGTTGGCGTCCGAGTAGAGGGGGTCGCGGGGCGTCAGGGCCAGCATCGGGCGGTGGCCCGGCGGGAGGTCGTACGCGGTGGGCTGGAGGTCGATGTCCGCGTTGATCAGGCTGTCCGGCGGGGCGTCCAGGTCGCTGAACGGGGCGTGGGTGATCAGGCGGGCCGAGCCGTCGGGGGCGAGGTCCAGGAGGTACGCGACGAAGGTGGAGCCGGAGTTGGCGGCCCGGTAGGTGACGCGCAGGCGCGGGGTGCCGCGCAGGCGGGTGGTGTCGGGCGCCGGGGCGGCGGTCCACACGGCGGTGGCCGTACGGTCCATCGCGGCGGCGTCCGGGTAGAGCCGTGGCCGGCCCTCCAGTTCGGCGTACCCGGAGCGGGCGACCGCGTCGGCGACGGCCACCGGCGTTTCGACCCCGCACAGCACGCCCGCCGCCCAGCCGGGGTCGGGCCGGTCGGCGAGTTCGCCGGTGCCGGTGAGGTGCAGGCGGCGGATGTGGCGGGTGGGGAGGGGCCAGGTGGGGGAGGGTTCGAGGGCGCGGCTCCACATGACCTCGGAGAGGACCTCGCCCTCCCCGTCGATGCCGTTGCCCGCCCCCGCGAGGTGGTGGTCGAACCAGCGCTGGGCGTCCGCCCAGATCCGGTTCGGCAGGCCGGGCAGGCCGGCCGCCTCGGGGCCGCCGTGGTCGCCGATGGAGAGGTCGACGCGCTTGGGGCCGGTGAGCTCCTGGAACGTCCGCAGCAGCTGGCCGGCCGGGAAGAGGGTCTCGTGCCAGGCGTGGGCGTAGAAGACCGCGACCTGGCGCCGCCCCAGCTCCTTGAGGTGCGTGAACGGTGAGCGCTGCTCCGCCCAGGCCAGGCTCTCGTGTACGTCCCGGTCGGCGAGGAGGTTCTCCAGGGCGCGCTGCGCCGGCCGGCCCAGCCGGGCCCGTGGGGCGGCGGTGAGCAGGGTGTGGACGGCGGCGGTGCGGCGGGTGGAGTTCTCCCGGAGCACCTCCCCGAGGTCGCCCCAGCCGCTGAGCGCCGCCACCGCGTCCACCCGGGCGTCGTGCGCGGCGACGAGCTGGGCGATGCCCGCGCCGTACGAGACGCCGAGGAAGCCGATCCGGGTGACGGGTCCGGCGGCGCGCTCCAGGAGGTGGTCCAGGGCGTGGCGGCCGTCGGTGACGTCGAGCGGTCCGGCGAAGTCGGCGTGGCCCTCGGAGGCGGCGAACCCGCGCGGGCTGTAGGCGAGGACGTCGTAGCCGCGCACCGCGAACCGGGAGGCCTGGACGGCGTACGCGAGCCAGCCGAGGTCGGTCCAGGGTGCGGGCATCACGACCGCCGGCCGGGGTCCGGCCCCGGTGTGGCGCCAGAGCGCGGCTTCGAGGAGGTCGCCGTCGGCGCCGGTGACCTTGCCCCGGCTGAAGACGACGGCGGCCCGCACGGCCTGGACCTCGGCCGCGCGTGCGGGCGGCAGACCGGTGGACTCACCGCTTTCGAGGGCGGTGGCGAAGGCGGTGAGGGCGGTGGCGTCGAGTTCGGGGTAGAGGGAGGGGGCAGCTGGGTGCACGTCGGATCATCCTCGTCGTCTCGTCGGCTCGTTGTCCGGTTGCCTCGTCGGTCCGTCGGCTCGTCGGCCGGTTGCCTCGTCGGCTCGTTGTCCGGTCGGCTGGTCGCCTCGGCGTCGCGTGGCACGGACGTGTTCGGATGCGGGGGGACGCGGGGGGTGGTGCGCTGACGGGGTGCGCTCCTCGTGCTCCGGCGGTGGGAGCGGAGCACTCAGTATCGGGGTGGTGCGCGGGGCGTGCTCGGGGGCCTGTGGCGTACGGCCGGAATCGCCCGGGGGTGTGGGCGGCGCGGGGCCCTTGGGCCTCGGGAAAGGGGCTGGTGGTTCCAAGTCCCGTGCACGGGCGCCTGGTTGGCGGGTGGCGGGAATCCGGCGGGATCGAATGAAAATCATGCAAGCGTGCTTGATTGTTTCCCGGGCGGCTGCCAGGCTTCCCCTCACGCCGAGAGGGGAGCACGCCGTGCCCGAGCCGTCCGTCGTCGCCGTCTTCGCCGATCTGCGGGAGGAGGGCCGTGAACTCGACTCCCTCGTAGGGGGGTTGGCGGGCTCCGAGTGGGCGCGGCCGACGCCCGCCGAGGGGTGGAGCGTCGCCCATCAGATCGCGCACCTGCACTGGACCGACCGGGCCGCGCTGCTCGCGCTCACCGACGCCGAGGGGTTCGCGCGGGAGGTGGAGGCGGCCCTCGAGGCGCCGGATTCCTTCGTCGACGAGGGCGCGGAGGAAGGGGCCCGGCTGGCGCCCGCCGAGCTGCTGGCGCGGTGGCGGGCCGGGCGGCGGGAGCTGGACCGGGCCCTGGCCGCCGCTTCGCCCGACGCCCGTTTCCCCTGGTACGGGCCGCCGATGAAGGCCGCGTCCATGGCGAGCGCCCGGCTGATGGAGACCTGGGCGCACGGCCAGGACGTCGCCGACACGCTCGGCGTGCGCCGGGTCCCGACCGCCCGGCTGCGGCACGTCGCGCGGATCGGGGTGCGGGCGCGGGACTACGCGTACGCCGTCCGTGGACTGGCGGCGCCGGCCGGGGAGTTCCGGGTCTGTCTCTTATACACATCT
>NZ_JZWV01000502.1 GCF_000966975.1 Streptomyces katrae
GCTCCGGACGGGGCGGAGGTGTGGGCGTACGGGCCCGTGGACGCCGGGCAGCGGATCACGGGGCCGGCGCTGGACTTCTGCCTGCTGGTCACCCAGCGCGCCCACCGCGCCGACCTCGCGCTCACCGCCGTGGGCGCCGACGCCGACCGCTGGCTGGACATCGCCCAGGCCTTCGCCGGCCCGGCGGGTCCGGGCCCGGGGGACGCGGTGACCGGCCGGCGCCCCCTGCGCATCGGCAACGCCTCCGGCTTCTACGGCGACCGGTTCGGCGCGGTGCGCGAGATGCTGGCCGGCGGCCCGCTGGACGTCCTGACCGGCGACTACCTCGCCGAGCTGACCATGCTGATCCTCGGCCGCGACCGGCTGAAGAACCCGGACCTCGGCTATGCCAAGACCTTCCTGAAGCAGCTGGAGGAGGGGCTCGGGCTCGCGCACGAGCGGGGCGTGCGGATCGTCACCAACGCGGGCGGGCTGAACCCGGCCGGGCTGGCGGACGCGGTGCGGGCGCTGGCGGACAAGGTGGGGGTGCCCGTACGCGTCGCGCACGTCGAGGGCGACGACCTGATGCGGCACGGGGACACGGGGGCGGCCGCGGGGCCGGCCGAGGGGGCGTTGACGGCCAACGCCTACCTCGGGGGAGCCGGGATCACCGCCTGCCTGCGGGCGGGCGCGGACGTGGTGGTCACCGGCCGGGTCACCGACGCGGCGCTGGTCAGCGGGCCGGCCGCGTGGTGGTTCGGCTGGGGGCCGCAGGAGTACGACCGGCTGGCGGGGGCGGTGGTCGCCGGGCACGTCCTGGAGTGCGGCACGCAGGCCACTGGCGGCAACTACGCCTTTTTCACCGCCCACGACGTGCGCCGGCCCGGCTTCCCGCTGGCGGAGGTCTCCGAGGACGGCTCGGCGGTCGTCACCAAACACCCCGGCTCGGGCGGCCTCGTCTCCACGGGCACGGTCACCGCGCAGCTCCTGTACGAGACCCAGGGCGCCCGGTACCTGGGCCCCGACGTCACGGCCCGCCTGGACACGGTGCGGCTGACCCCGGACGGCGAGGACCGGGTCCGGATCAGCGGGACCGTGGGGGAGGCGCCGCCGGACACCCTCAAGGTGGGGGTGACGAGGGTCGGGGGCTGGCGCAACGAGGTGGTCTTCGTCCTGACGGGCCTGGACGTGGAGGCGAAGGCGGAGCTGGTACGGGCCCAGTTGGCGGAGGCCCTGTCGGGGGTGGCGGGTGTGACGTGGACCCTGGCCCGCACCGACCGCGCGGACGCGGACACGGAGGAGACGGCGAGCGCCCTGTTGCGGCTGGTGGTCCGTGACCCGTCGCCGGACCGGGTGGGCCGGGCCCTGACGGGCGCGGCGATCGAACTGGCCCTGGCGAGCTACCCGGGCTTCCACGTCACGGCCCCGCCGGGAGAGGCCCAGCCGTACGGGGTGTTCACCTCCACCCTGGTCCCGGCCGCCTCCGTCCCGCACGTGGCCGTCCTCCCGGACGGCACCCGCCTGCCGGTCGGGGGCGGACGCTCGGAGTCCCCCGCTCCGGACGGCTCCGGGCCCCTGGCCGGGGACGGGGCCGCCTGTGGCGCCGCCGTCCCGAAGGGGGCGGTCCCGCCGGTCGGGGGCGCGGGTCAGGTGTCCCCCGCCCCGGTCGCGCCGGCCGGCGAGGGGGGTCTGCCGGCGGCCGACGGGGCCCACGCCCCCCGGGGCGGAGCACCGGTTCCCGGGGGTCCCCGCGGCGGTAGCCGGGGGAGGAGGGGCGGGGCGGGGGAGGGCCCCGCAGGGACCCCGGCCCCCGGCCCCACCACCCGCGCACCTCTCGGGCTGCTGGCCGGGGCCCGGTCCGGGGACAAGGGGGGTGACGCCAACATCGGCGTCTGGGTGGAGAGCGACGCGGCCTGGGAGTGGCTCCGCGACACCCTCACCGTCGAGCTCCTGGGGGCCCTGCTCCCCGAGACCGCCGCCCTCCCGGTGGCCCGCCACGAGCTGCCCAACCTGCGGGCGCTGAACTTCACCGTCACCGGGATCCTCGGCGCCGGGGTCGCCTCCGGGCACCGGTTCGACCCCCAGGCCAAGGCCCTCGGCGAATGGCTCCGCGCCCGCCACGTCGACATCCCGACCCACCTCCTGCCACCGGCCCCCGAAGGGGCACCACCGGCCCCCGACGGGGCACCGCCCGCCCCCGACGGGGCACCACCCGCCACGGAGGGGATCCGTTCATGACCCGTCTCGGTACCACCGTCGACCCCCGGGCCCCCGAGCACGCGCAGGCCCGTGCCGCCGCCCTCGAACGGCTGGACGCCCTGCACGCCGAGCACGCCAAGGCCCTCGCGGGCGGCGGGGAGAAGTACACCGCCCGCCACCGGGGCCGCGGCAAGCTGCTGCCCCGTGAACGCGTCGAGCTGCTGCTCGACCCCGACACCCCGTTCCTCGAACTGTCCCCCCTCGCCGCCTGGGGCAGTGACCACCCCGTCGGCGCCTCGATGGTCACCGGCATCGGCACCGTCGAGGGCGTCGAGTGCCTGATCACCGCCAACGACCCCACCGTGCGCGGCGGCGCCAGCAACCCCTGGACCCTCAAGAAGGCCCTGCGGGCCAACGAGATCGCCCTGCGGAACCGGCTCCCCTGCATCAGCCTCGTGGAGTCCGGCGGTGCCGACCTGCCCTCCCAGAAGGAGATCTTCATCCCCGGCGGGGCGATCTTCCGCGACCTCACCCGGCTCTCCGCCGCCGGCATCCCCACCGTCGCCGTCGTCTTCGGCAACTCCACCGCCGGCGGCGCCTACATCCCGGGGATGTCCGACCACACCGTCATGATCAAGGACCGTTCCAAGGTGTTCCTGGGCGGTCCGCCCCTCGTCAAGATGGCCACCGGCGAGGAGAGCGACGACGAGTCCCTCGGCGGAGCCGACATGCACGCCCGCGTCTCCGGCCTCGCCGACCACTACGCCCTCGACGAGCACGACGCCATCCGCCAGGCCCGCCGCATCGTGGCCCGGCTCAACCACCGCAAGCCCTACCCCGAACCGCCCCGCGCCGCCGAGCCGCTGTACGACGCGGAGGAGCTCCTCGGGATCGTCCCGCCGGACCTGAAGACCCCCTTCGACCCCCGTGAGGTCATCGCCCGCATCGTCGACGCCTCCGACTTCGACGAGTTCAAGCCCCTCTACGGCCCCAGCCTCGTCACCGGCTGGGCCACCCTCCACGGCTATCCGGTCGGCATCCTCGCCAATGCCCAGGGCGTGCTGTTCAGCGCCGAGTCCCAGAAGGCCGCCCAGTTCATCCAGCTCGCCAACCAGCGCGACATCCCGCTCCTGTTCCTCCACAACACCACCGGCTACATGGTCGGCAAGGAGTACGAGCAGGGCGGCATCGTCAAACACGGCTCGATGATGATCAACGCGGTGTCCAACTCCCGCGTCCCGCACCTGTCCGTCCTCATCGGGGCCAGCTACGGCGCCGGCCACTACGGCATGTGCGGCCGCGCCTACGAGCCCCGGTTCCTCTTCGCCTGGCCCAGCGCCAAGTCCGCCGTCATGGGCCCCCAGCAGCTCGCCGGTGTGCTCTCGATCGTGGCCAGGCAGTCCGCCGCCGCCAAGGGACAGCCCTACGACGAGGAGGCGGACGCCGGGATGCGCGCCTTCGTCGAGGCGCAGATCGAGTCCGAGTCCCTCCCCATGTTCCTGTCCGGGCGGCTCTACGACGACGGAGTCATCGACCCGCGCGACACCCGTACCGTCCTCGGCCTGTGCCTGTCGGCCGTCCACAACGCCCCCGTCGAGGGCGCCCGTGGCGGCTTCGGCGTCTTCCGGATGTGAGCCCGCCCATGACGAACCCGATCACCACCCTCCTGGTCGCCAACCGGGGCGAGATCGCCGTACGGATCTTCCGGACGGCCCGCGCCCTGGGCCTGGCCACGGTCGCCGTCCACTCCGACCCCGACGCCGACGCCCTGCACGTCCGCTCCGCCGACACCGCCGTCCGGCTGCCGGGGGCCGCCCCCGCCGACACCTACCTGCGGGCCGGCCTGCTGATCGAGGCGGCCCGCGCGGCCGGCGCGGACGCCGTCCACCCCGGGTACGGCTTCCTCTCCGAGAACGCCGACTTCGCCCGCCGCGTCGAGGCCGCCGGCCTGACCTGGATCGGCCCGCCGCCCGCCGCCATCGAGGCCATGGCCTCCAAGACCCGGGCCAAGGACCTCATGCGGGCCGCCGGGGTGCCGCTGCTGGAGTCCGTCGACCCGGCCACGGCCACCGCCGCGGACCTCCCCCTGCTGCTGAAGGCCGCCGCGGGCGGCGGCGGCCGCGGGATGCGCGTCGTACGGGACCTGGACTCCCTCAAGGAATCCCTCGACGCGGCCGTCGCCGAGGCCCTGTCCGCGTTCGGCGACGGAGAGGTCTTCGCCGAGCCGTACGTCGAGCACGGCCGCCACGTGGAGGTGCAGGTCCTCGCCGACGCCCACGGCACCGTCTGGGCCCTGGGCACCCGCGACTGCTCCCTCCAGCGCCGCCACCAGAAGGTCATCGAGGAAGCCCCGGCGCCCGCCCTCACCGACGAGCTCCGCGAACGCCTCCACGCGGCCGCCGTGGCCGCCGCCCGGGCGGTCTCCTACCGGGGCGCGGGCACGGTCGAGTTCCTCGTCGGCGCCGACGGACGCCCGTACTTCCTGGAGATGAACACCCGCCTCCAGGTGGAACACCCCGTCACCGAAGCCGTCTTCGGCCTCGACCTCGTCGCCCTCCAGCTCCGCATCGCCGAGGGAGAACCCCTCCCGCCCACCCCGCCCGACCCCGTCGG
>NZ_JZWV01000503.1 GCF_000966975.1 Streptomyces katrae
CCCGACCCCGTCGGCCATGCCGTCGAGGCCCGCCTGTACGCGGAGGACCCCGCCCTCGACTGGCGCCCCCAGACCGGCGTCCTGCACACCCTCTCCCTCCCGGAGCATGTCCGCGTCGACACCGGCTTCACCGACGGCGACACCGTCTCCGTCCACTACGACGCCATGCTCGCCAAGGTCGTCGCGCACGCCCCCACCCGCGCCGAAGCCGTCCGCGTCCTCGCCGACGCCCTCGCCCGGGCCCGGATCCACGGCCCGGCCACCAACCGCGAGCTCCTCGTACGCTCCCTGCGGCACCCCGACTTCACCGCCGCCCGGATCGACACCGGCTTCTACGACCGCCACCTCGACACCCTCACCGCCGGCGCCCCCGACCCCGCCCTGGCCTGCCTGGCCGCCGCCCTCGCCGAAGCGGCCCCGGCCCCCGGCGCCCCGCTCGCCGCCCGCCTCGGC
>NZ_JZWV01000504.1 GCF_000966975.1 Streptomyces katrae
CAGCCCCGCCGCTACACCACCGCCGGCACCGAGTACGAGGTCCAGTACCAGCCCGTCGACCGCCCGGGCGTACGCGTCCTGGCCGCCACCCCCGCCCTCGTCACCCTCGAAGTCGACGGCGTACGACGCACGTTCCACGTGAAACACAAATCGAACACCGTCTACGTGGACTCCACCCATGGCTCCCACACCCTGACCCGCGTCCCCCGGTTCCCCGATCCCCAGGACCGCACCGAACCGGGCTCCCTGCTCGCCCCCATGCCCGGCACCGTCGTCCGCGTCGCCGAGGGCCTCACCCCCGGCACCACCGTCACCGCCGGGCAGCCCCTGCTCTGGCTGGAGGCCATGAAGATGGAGCACCGCATCCTCGCCCCCGCCTCCGGCACGCTCACCGCGCTCCACGCCGCCACCGGCCAACAGGTCGAATTCGGCGCCCTGCTCGCCGTAGTCCAGGAGGAAACGCCGTCATGAGCCCCACCGAAACCGAAGAGCACCAGGCCCTGCGCGCCGCCGTCGCCGCCCTCGGACAGCGCTACGGCCGTGACTACCTCGCCCGGCTCGCCCGCGAGGGCGGCCACCCCGACGAACTGTGGGCCGACGCCGCCAAGCTCGGCTACCTCGGGGTGAACCTCCCCGAGGAGTACGGGGGCGGGGGCGGCGGCATCGCCGAACTCTCCATCGTCCTGGAGGAACTCGGCGCCGCCGGCTGCCCGCTGCTGATGATGGTCGTCTCCCCGGCCATCTGCGGAACGGTCATCGCCCGGTTCGGCACCGAGGCCCAGAAACGGGCCTGGCTCCCCGGGCTCGCGGACGGCAGCCGCACGATGGCCTTCGGCATCACCGAACCCGACGCCGGCTCCAACTCCCACCGCATCACCACCACCGCCCGGCGCGACGGCGACGCATGGGTCCTCACGGGCCGCAAGGTGTTCATCTCCGGCGTGGACATCGCCGACGCCACGCTGATCGTCGGCCGCACGGAGGACGCCCGCACGGGCCGCCTCAAGCCCTGCCTGTTCATCGTCCCCCGCGAGACCCCCGGCTTCTCCCGCTCGGTGATCGACATGGAACTCCAGGCGGCGGAGAAGCAGTTCGAACTGGTCCTGGACGAGGTCCGGCTCCCCGCCGAGGCACTGGTCGGGGACGAGGACGCCGGGCTGCTCCAGCTCTTCGCGGGCCTGAACCCCGAACGGATCATGACGGCGGCCTTCGCCATCGGGATGGGGCGGTACGCGCTGGCGAAGGCGGTGGACTACGCCCGCACCCGCCAGGTGTGGAACGAACCGATCGGCGCCCACCAGGCGGTCGCGCACCCGCTGGCGGCGGCACACATCGAACTGGAACTGGCGCGGCTGATGATGCAGAAGGCCGCGCGGCTCTACGACGCCGGGGACGACATGGGGGCCGGGGAGGCGGCGAACATGGCGAAGTACGCGGCGGGGGAGGCGTGCGTGCGGGCGGTGGACCAGGCGGTGCACACGCTGGGCGGGAACGGCCTCACCCGCGAGTACGGGCTGGCGTCCCTGATCACGGCGGCCCGGGTCGCGCGGATCGCGCCGGTCAGCCGGGAGATGATCCTCAACTTCGTCTCCCACCAGACGCTGGGCCTCCCCAAGTCCTACTGACCCGCGGCTGGTCCTGCCGAGCTTCCCGGCCACCCCCGGCCCCGCCGACCACCGGGAAGCCCCGCCAGGGCGACGCCCCCACCCCGACCGGGTGAACGGCAGGACCGTGCCGGCCCCGTGGGCCGGGGAGGGGCGGAGCAGGGCGGGGCNGGGCGGGGCGGGGGCGGGGGTGGTGCCGCGTACCCTCCCCGGAGGGGGCCGGCGCCCCGTCAACAGACCCCTCCGGAGGAGACATGGCCCCACTCGTGCACGCCGCCAAGGCGACCGGCATCACCACCCTCACCCTCGACTCCCCGGCCAACCGCAACGCGCTCTCCGCGCAGCTCGTCGGCGAGCTGCGGGCCGCGCTCGCCGAAGCCGGCAAGGACACCGGCACCCGCGCGGTGCTCCACACCCACGGCACCCGCGCGGTGCTCCTCACCCACACCGGCAACACCTTCTGCGCCGGAGCCGACCTGAAGTCCCCCTGCGACCCCGCCGACTTCCTCGCCCTGCTGCGCGAGCTCACCACGCTCCCCAAGCCGGTCGTGGCCCGCGTCACCGGGCACGTCCGCGCCGGCGGCCTCGGGGTGCTCGGCGCCTGCGACATCGCCGCCGCCGGGCCGCAGTCCTCGTACGCCTTCACCGAGACCCACCTCGGCCTGGCCCCGGCCGTGATCTCGATGACCCTGCTGCCCCGTCTCGACCCCCGCGCGGCCTCCCGCTACTTCCTGACCGCCGAACCCTTCGACGCGGCCGAGGCCACCCGGATAGGGCTGCTCACCCTCCACACGGACGGCGACCCGGACACCGCCCTCGCGCCCGTCCTGGACGGGCTGCGCAAGGCCTCCCCGCAGGCCCTCGCGGAGACCAAGGCGATGGTCGCCGCCGGGGTGAGGGAGGCCCTGGACCGGGACGGCGACCGGCTGAGCGAACTCTCCGCGCGGCTCTTCGCCTCCGCCGAGGCCCGTGAGGGCATCACCGCCCGGTTCGAGCGCCGGGACCCGTCATGGGTACGCTGACCGGCCCCGAGAGCGGCACCGCCGCCACCCCCGCCCGCGGCCTCCCCAAGCAGGCCCGCAGCCGGGTCACCCGGCGGCACCTCCTGGAGGCGGCCGTGTCCTGCCTCGCCGAGCACGGCTGGGCCGGCTCCACCGTCGCCGTGGTCGCCGAGCGCGCCGGGGTGTCGCGGGGTGCGGCCCAGCACCACTTCCCGACCCGGGAGGCACTCTTCACGGCCGCCGTCGAGTACGTCTCCGAGGAACGCTCCACCGCCCTGCGGGAGCTCTTCCAGGCCGCTCCGGCCCCCCGGCCGGCGGTCGTGGAGGCCCTGGTCGACCTGTACACGGGGGCCCTGTTCCGGGCCGCGCTCCAGCTGTGGGTGGCGGCCTCCAACGAGGAGCAGCTGCGGCCCCAGGTCACCGAGCTGGAGGCCAGGGTCGGCCGGGAGACCCACCGCATCGCCGTCGAGCTGCTGGGCGCGGACGAGTCGGTCCCGGGGGTACGGGAGACCGTGCAGGGGCTCCTCGACATGGCCCGGGGCCTGGGCCTGGCGAACGTGCTGACGGACGACACGGCCCGCCGGGAGCGGGTCGTCGCCCAGTGGTCGAGGATCATCGACGCCGCCCTGGGATGACCGGCGCACGGCGGACTCCGCACGGCGGCCGCGGAACACCGGACCCGGCACACGCGGAACACCGCACACGGAAGGGCGCCGCATCCCGCCCTGCGAAGGGGGGTGCGGCGCCCTGCGGGTGGCCGTCGGGGTCAGGCGGTGGAGGCGATGTCCGCGTAGCCCTCGATGTCACGCGGGTCGCGCCGGCCCGGCCCGATGTAGCGGGCCGAGGGGCGGACCAGGCGGCCCGTGCGCTTCTGCTCCAGGATGTGCGCGGACCAGCCGGCGGTACGGGCGCAGCTGAACATGGACGTGAACATGTGCGCCGGGACCTCCGCGAAGTCCAGCATGATCGCGGCCCAGAACTCGACGTTCGTCGCGAGCACCCGGTCGGGGCGCCGGGCGTGCAGTTCCTCCAGGGCGGCCTTCTCCAGTGCGGCGGCCACCTCGTAGCGCGGGGCGTCGAGCTCCTTGGCGGTGCGCCGCAGGACGCGGGCGCGCGGGTCCTCGGCGCGGTAGACGCGGTGGCCGAAGCCCATGAGGCGCTCGCCCTTGTCGAGGGCCTTCTTCACGTAGGCCACGGCGTCGCCGGTGCGCTCGATCTCCTCGATCATGCCGAGGACGCGCGACGGCGCGCCGCCGTGCAGCGGCCCGGACATGGCGCCGACCGCACCCGACAGGGCGGCGGCGACGTCGGCGCCGGTGGAGGCGATGACGCGCGCGGTGAAGGTGGAGGCGTTCATGCCGTGCTCG
>NZ_JZWV01000505.1 GCF_000966975.1 Streptomyces katrae
GCGCCGGTGGAGGCGATGACGCGCGCGGTGAAGGTGGAGGCGTTCATGCCGTGCTCGGCGGCCGACGTCCAGTAGGCGTCGACGGCCTTGACGTGCTTGGGGTCGGGCTCGCCGCGCCAGCGGATCATGAACCGCTCGACCACGGACTCGGCCTTGTCGATCTCCCGCTGGGGCACCATCGGCAGGCCCTGGCCGCGGGCGGACTGGGCGACGTACGAGAGGGCCATGACGGCGGCGCGCGCGAGGTCGTCGCGGGCGGTCTGCACGTCGATGTCGAGGAGCGGTTTCAGACCCCACACGGGCGCGAGCATGGCGAGCGCGGACTGCACGTCTACGCGGATGTCACCGGAGTGGACCGGGATCGGGAAGGGCTCGGCGGCCGGCAGGCCGGGGTTGAAGGCACCGTCGACCAGCAGGCCCCAGACGTTCCCGAAGGAGACGTGGCCGACCAGGTCTTCGATGTCGACCCCGCGGTAGCGGAGCGATCCGCCTTCCTTGTCGGGCTCGGCGATCTCCGTCTCGAACGCGACGACCCCTTCGAGTCCGGGTACGAAGTCGGACATGCGGCGGCTCCCTCAGATAGTGCGAACACGCGCGGCTCCCGGCGTGATTCGCGGTCCGGCGCGGTCATCACCGTTGATGCCCGGCACGGCCGATGGTCATCCGTGCGGGGACCCTCGGACCGGCCCCAAGATTTTGTCCGGTCCGCCCGGCCATCGGAAGCGTGACATACGGCACACCCGTCGTCGGCTCGCTGCGGCAGGATGGCGGTGTGACCGATCAGGACATTGACCCCGCCGCCATGCGCAAGCAGTACCGCTCCGAGATCGTCGAGGAGGCGGCGCTCGCCGAGGACCCGATGGCGCAGTTCGCCCGGTGGTTCCAGCAGGCCGCCGACTCGTACCTCTTCGAGCCGAACGCGATGGTCGTCTCGACCGCCACCTCCGACGGCCGGCCCAGCTCCCGCACCGTCCTGCTGAAGCAGTTCGACTCGCGGGGCTTCGTGTTCTACACCAACTACGGCTCCCGCAAGGCGCGCGAGATCGAGGAGAACCCGTACGTCTCGCTGCTCTTCCCCTGGCATCCGATCGCCCGCCAGGTGATCGTGACGGGCCGGGCGGTCCGGGTCGGCCGGGACGAGACGGCCGCCTACTTCCGTTCCCGGCCGCACGGCTCCCAGCTGGGGGCCTGGGCGAGCGAGCAGTCCCGGGTGATCGCCTCGCGGGCCGAGCTGGACCGGCGGTACGCGGAGCTGGCGGAGCGCTACCCGGAGGGTGAGCAGGTGCCGGTGCCGCCGGAGTGGGGCGGGCTGCGGGTGGTGCCCGACGCGCTGGAGTTCTGGCAGGGGCACGAGAACCGGCTGCACGACCGGCTGCGGTACGTCCTCGACGGGGAGAAGTGGCGGATCGAGCGCCTCTGCCCCTGAGGGGCCGGGGCCGCCTCCGCCCCCGAGGGGGCCGGGGCTCGGGAAGCAGACGACCCGCGGGCTCGGGTTCCTCTCCTGCAGTGAGAGGAGCCGGCCGGACGTACCGGCGAGCCCGCGGGTCGGGTGACTGCTTGGGATTGGCACCGGGCGGCTAGCCTCCGCCGGGCACCGCACTGGGTGCGTTGCTGACGTCGGGCCCTTAGCCCGCAGCCACCTCACGCGTCCGGTTTCCGTACATTTCGGGAACCACCTCCCTTCTCGTGTACGGCAGAGCCTAGGCCCCCTCCCGGAGGGCCTCAACTTATTTATCCGGTTTCCCGTACGTAACGGCAACTCCCCTATTCGGGTGGTGAGTTACTCCCTACACTGGCCGTCCGCCACCGGGGGAGGGCTGCCATGGGCGCCGAGATGCTGCCGCGCGACTACCGGATCCGGTCCCAGCAGATGACGGCCGTCTACGTCGCCGTCGGCGTCGGGCTGCCCGGTATCGCGCTGTCCGTGCTGAACCTGGACGACGTCCCCGGCTCCGTGAAACTGGCGGTCATGGCCGCCGTCCTCCTCCTCTTCGGCTGGCTG
>NZ_JZWV01000506.1 GCF_000966975.1 Streptomyces katrae
GGCTCCGTGAAACTGGCGGTCATGGCCGCCGTCCTCCTCCTCTTCGGCTGGCTGGTGTGGGCCTCCAAGCGCTGCGCGACCTCCGCGGACCTCAAGGGCATCCGGGTCCGCCGGTTCACCGGGAGCAGGCGGCTGGCCTGGGAGGACATCCAGGAGATCCGGGCCGCGCGCAATCCGAGCGCGGGCGTGGGGCAGAACCAGCCCACCCTCATCTCGTACGCCTACGACGGCGAGGGCCGGCGGGTGCAGCTGATGTACGTGGACGACAACCACGTCGACGTCGAGCGCGAGATCGCCGCACTGCGGGCCGCCTGGGAGGAGCTCCGGGGCCCGGACTGGGCGCCGGACCCGCGGGCGCGCGAGCGCATGGAGCGGCAGGCGGTGCGCGAGGGGCGGGTGATGAAGGCGACGTTCTGGGGGTGCGGGATCTTCCTCGTGCTCTTCGTCATCGCGATGATCGTCATCGTCACGAGCACCTGAGCACCTGAGCACCTGAGCCCCCGAGTGTCTGGGCACCCGAGCGCCTGGGTACCCCCTCCCCCCATCGGACATTCCGGGAGGAATCCGAGAACCGGGTGTGGCCTGTGTCACGTTCCAGTTCAATGATCTGACGTGCCGCACACGCGAACACCTGCAGGGGGTGCCAGGTGAGTGCTTCCGGACGTAGTGAGACCGCCGACGATCTGCTCGCAGCGCTGCTCGACGGGATGGACGCCGCCCTGTGCGCGTTCGACTCCGACGGCGTGATCACGCACTGGAACCGCGAGGCCGAGCGGATCCTCGGCTGGACGGCCGCCGAGGCGGTGGGCCGGCGCGGGTTCGCGGGCTGGGCGGTGCGGGCCGCCGACGCGGACGACGTGCAGGACCGGCTGATGTCGGCGCAGGACGCGCCGGGCCGCCAGGTCCACGAGTTCGCCTTACTGACCAAGGAGGGCGGCCGGATCCTCGTACGGACCCAGTCCGCCGGGGTGCCGGGCGCCGACGGGAAACCGGCCGGGGTCTACTGCGCCTTCAGCGAGGTCCACGCCCAGATCGACCTCGAGCGCTCCATCGCCCTCAGCGAGGCGCTGATGGAGGACGCCTCCTGGGGGGTCGTCCTGGTGGACGTGGACCTGCGCCCGGCGGTGGTCAACGCCCACGCCGCCCGCGCCTTCGGCTCCGGGCGCACGACGCTGCTCGGGCGGCCGCTCGGGGAGCTGCTGTCCCAGGGCGTCGAGGAGCTGGAGGGGGCGCTCCAGCACGTACTGGCCGAGGGGGCGCCGCCGGGGCCGGTGGAGCTGTGGGTGACGGTCCGGACCCCGGAGGGGGAGCGGCGGCGCTGCTGGCGGTGCGGGTTCCTGCGGCTGGCCTCGCCGCTCGCGGAGGAGCCGGTGCCGCTGGGCGTGGGGTGGCTGTTCCAGGACGTCACCGAGGCCCGGCAGGCCGAGCTGGACGGCGGGCAGGTGCGGTTCCGTTCCAACCAGCTGTACCGGGCCGGGCGGGCCGCCGCCGAGTGCGCGGACCCGGCGGAGGCGGCGGCCGTACGGCTGGACTTCGCGCTGGCCGGGTTCGCGGAACACGCACTGGTCGACGTCCTCGCGGAGGACGGTCGGCGGCTGGTCCGCTCGGCGGTGTCCCCGTCGGGGCTGGCCCTGGTCCTCCCGGGGCCGGGGGCGATCCCGGTCCGGTACGAGGCCGCCCACCCGGCGCTCCAGGCGCTGGACCGGATCGGCCCGGTCCGCGCCAGTGCGCCGGGGGCGCCGGGCAGCGAGGCGGCGGAGGGCTGGGCGCGGGCCCGCCAGTGGCCCCCGGGGGCCGCGCACGCCCTGAGCACCGTCCTGCGCAGCCGGGGGCGCACCCTGGGCATCCTCACCCTCGTCCGCGGCCCGTCGCGCCCCGCGTTCGACCGTGCGGACGCGGCCTACGCGGAGGAGGTCGCGTCCCGCGTGGCATCGGACCTGGCCCTCCTCCTCCCCTGACGGCCCCGCTGAGAGGCGCCCCCAGGCGGGGCTGGATTTCGCGCAGCGAAAATCCAGCCCGCGCTGGGG
>NZ_JZWV01000507.1 GCF_000966975.1 Streptomyces katrae
CGGGGAGAAGGCCCCGCGCAGCGGCCCCCCAGCCCCGCCCCGCAGGGAAGCGGCGGCGGCGCCGTCAGTGCCGGAAGAAGATCCGGTCCCCGTACTCCCGCATGACCCGCCCGTTCCACTCGTGCCCACCGTCGACGTTCCCCGACCGCAGCAACGGCGGCTCCACCCCCCGAGCGGCCAGCTCCCCGGCCGCCGCCGCCATCACCGCCTGCATGATCGCGCTCGTCACCACCGTCGACGCGGGAGCGAACGGCGCGTCGATGCCGTCCGCCGTCAGCTCCGCGTCGCCGACCGCGATCTTGCTGTCGAGGACGATGTCGCAGTGGTCCTTCAGGAAGGTCCCCGACACGTGCCGGGACTTCGTCTCCGTCGCGTAGGCCACCGACGTCACGCCGATCACCTTCAGCCCCAGCGCCCTCGCGTTCATCGCCATCTCGACCGGCAGTGCATTGCGCCCGGAGAGCGAGATGACGACCAGCACATCCCCCGCGGAGGCCGGGCTGCTGTCCAGGACCGCACCCGCGAGCCCGTCGACCCGCTCCAGCGCGCTGCCCAGCGTGGCCGGCATGACGTCCACGCCGGCCGTGCCCGGTACCGCGAGGAAGTTCATCAGGGCCAGCCCGCCGGCCCGGTAGACCACGTCCTGCGCGGGCAGCGAGGAGTGCCCGGCGCCGAAGGCGAACAGCCGGTTCCCCGCCGCGACGGCCTCGGCGATCACGGTTCCGGCCGCGGCGATCCGTGAGCCCTCCTCGTCGCGCACCCGCTCCAGCAGGCCGATGGCGGCGTCGAAGAACTGCCCGGCCAGCTTGCTCTCGCTCATACGCCGTAGGCCCTTCCAGGGTGGGGTGCGGTGGATGCGTCGTCGGTGGTCCGCCGCTCACCGTGCGGTCTGGACCAAGGACGTGTCAATACGGGCGTCAATCCGGCGTCGGTCCCGAAGCGGAAGCCCTGCGCACCGGACCTCCCGGGCTGCGCGCCCGGCCTCCCGGCAGATGTCCCGTACGGGCCTTGACGTCAGGCGCGGGACGGTTGTCGGCCCGATGCGTCAGAATTGGGGACAGGGCCAGCGCACGCAATCCGAGGGGCACGAATGTCCGGACTGATCGATACCACGGAGATGTATCTCCGCACCATCCTCGAGCTGGAAGAGGAAGGCGTGGTCCCCATGCGCGCCCGGATCGCCGAGCGGCTGGACCAGAGCGGGCCCACGGTGAGCCAGACGGTGGCGCGCATGGAGCGCGACGGCCTGGTGGCGGTCGCCAGCGACCGGCACCTGGAGCTGACCGACGAGGGCCGCAAGCTGGCGACGCGCGTGATGCGCAAGCACCGTCTCGCGGAGTGCCTGCTCGTCGACGTCATCGGCCTGGAGTGGGAGCAGGTGCACGCCGAGGCCTGCCGCTGGGAGCACGTGATGAGCGAGGCGGTGGAGCGGCGCGTCCTGGAGCTGCTGCGCCACCCGACCGAGTCCCCGTACGGGAACCCGATCCCGGGCCTGGAGGAGCTCGGCGAGAAGGCCGAGGCCGACCCGTTCATCGAGGACGGCATGGTCAGCCTGTCCGACCTGGACCCGGGCAGCGAGGGCAAGACGGTGGTCGTCCGGCGGATCGGCGAGCCGATCCAGACGGACGCCCAGCTGATGTACACGCTGCGGCGCGCGGGCGTGCAGCCCGGCTCGGTGGTGAGCGTGACGGAGTCCCCGGGCGGGGTGCTGGTGGGCAGCGGGGGCGAGGCCGCCGAACTGGACTCGGACATCGCCTCGCACGTGTTCGTCGCCAAGCGCTGACGCGGGCCGCGGCCCCGCGGCGACCGCGTCGCGCGCATCCGGGCCGCACGTGCCGCCCTGTCGTACTCGACCTGTCGCAGTTCCCTGAAGACGAGTGGTCCCGGCGCCTCGCGGCGCCGGGACCGTCCTCCCCTGGCTGACCTGGAGCCCCGAGCTCTCAAGGTCATCCCCTTCGGACCGTCTTCCCCGAGCGGCCCGCCTCCCTGTTGAAAGGATCTCCATCGGCAGCGGCGGCCAATCCTTGAGCAAGGTCACTCGAAAGAGCGGTGTTGTCGGCGAGACGCCCGTTTTCGAATACGGGTTCGATAGTCTGGCCGGGAGCGAAGGGGGTGCATCCTCGGTGGTTCAGCGCATCGATGTCACTGCAGCCGACGGCGTCCGACTGGCCGCCTGGGAGTTCCGTGATCCGCCGGCCGAGCCCCGGCAACCGGCGGTCCTGTTACTGCACGGCCTGATGGGGCGCGCCTTCCACTGGGCCGGCACCGCGAGCTGGCTGGGCGAGCACCGCCGCGTGGTGGCCCTGGACCAGCGCGGGCACGGCCAGAGCGAGCATCCGGCGACGAACGGCCCGGGCGGACCCGGCGGGCCGGCCGGCCCGGGCGTCCTGCGGGGCCTGAGCGGCCCGACCGGCTTCGGCGCTCCGCCCCCGGGTGCCGGCGCCCCGCCGCCCTCCCTCGGCCGTGAGGCCTTCGTCGCCGATGCCGAGGCGGCCATCGAGCAGCTCGGCCTCGGCCCGGTCGTGCTCATCGGGCACTCCATGGGCGCCCTCACCGGCTGGCAGCTCGCCGCCCGCCGCCCCGACCTCGTCCAGGCCCTGGTGATCTGCGACATGCGCGCCTCCGCGCTCGGCGAGGCCTCGCAGCAGGAATGGGAGGAATGGTTCCGCCGCTGGCCGCTGCCCTTCCCCACGCAGGACGCCGCCCGCCGCTGGTTCGGCGAGGACGACCCCCGGGTGGAGCGTCCCGATCCCGGCCGCGGAGCCTTCTTCGCCGAGGTGATGCACCAGGCCCCGGACGGCTGGCGGCCCCTCTTCTCCCGCCGCCAGATGCTGACGGCCCGTGAGACCTGGGTGCACGACGCCCACTGGGAAGAGCTCGCCCAGGTCCGCTGCCCCACCCTCGTCGTCCGCGGTCTGGACGGCGAGCTGGGCCGCGCCGAGGCGCAGGAGATGGTCCGCGTCCTCCCGGCCGGCCAGTACGCCGAGATCCCCGACGCCGGCCACTACGTCCACTACGACCAGCCGGCCGCCCTGCGCGCGGCACTGGAGCCCTTCCTGGAAGGGGTCGCGGGCATGGCCTCCAGATGACGGGGCCGGACCCCTGCTCACGCTCACCCGATGGGGTGGATCGCGGCCCTCCAGTGAGCGCAGCGCGGCCCGCCGCGCGTGCCCGGCCGCGGCGGCCCCAACAGGCTGTGGCCTGTCCCGTGGGAGCCGCCGGCCCGCTGCACACCGGCGGTGAGCAGCAGACGAAGGGTCTCCATGTCCAGGTCCCCCCTCACCTCCGCCTCCATCTCCGCCTCCGCCTCCACGTATCAGCCCCCCTCCGGCGGCAGGAGGCCCCGGCGCCGCAGAGCCGCCGGGGCCGTCGCCGCCGGGCTGGCGCTCGTCCTGGCCCTGCCCGCGACCGCACTCGGCGCGGCGGGCGACCTCGATCCGGCCTTCGACGGGGACGGCAAGGTCGTCACCGACTTCGGGGGCGGCGGCTACGACGAGAGTCGCGGCATGGTGATCCAGGCGGACGGCAAGATCGTCACGGTGGGCACCACCGTCCCGGCGGCGGGCGGCTACTCCGACTTCGCGCTGGCCCGCTACAACCCCGACGGCAGCCTGGACCCCACCTTCAACGGGGACGGTGACAACGACGGCAGGATCCAGACCGATCTGCGCGGCGGTGACGACGTGGCCGACGCGGTGGCGGTCCAGTCCGACGGGAAGCTCGTCGTGGCCGGCTACAGCTCGGAACCCGACGCGGCCGGCTCGTTCACCGTCGCCCGCTTCAACCCCGACGGCAGCCTCGACACCAGCTTCGACGGTGACGGCTCCACCTTCACCGACTTCGGCACCGCGGGCCCGCAGGAGGCCTTCGGGATCGCGATCCAGGCCGGCGGCGCCATCGTGGCCGCGGGCACGAGCGGCACGGACGTCGCCGTGGCCCGGTACAACGCCGTCGACGGCAGCCTGGACACCGGCTTCGACGGAGACGGCAAGGTCATCACCGGCTTCGCCGGCGGCTCCGCGACCGCGTACGACGTGACGCTCCAGTCCGACAACAAGATCGTCATCGCGGGCCGCGCCGGATACAACTACCCCTCCAACGACTCCGACTTCGCGCTCGCCCGCTACAACCCGAACGGCAGCCTCGACACCACCTTCGACGGCGACGGCAGGGTCACCACCGCCTTCGCCGGGCCCGACGTGGCCAACGGGGTCAAGATCCAGCCGGACGGGAAGATCGTCACGGCGGGCAGCAGCGGCTTCGACTTCGCGCTGGCCCGCTACAACGGCGCCGACGGCAGCCTGGACACCGGCTTCGACGGAGACGGCAAGGTCACCACCGACTTCGGCACCAACACCCTGGACGGAGCCGCCGACCTCGCGCTCCAGACCGACGGCAGGATCGTCGCCGCCGGCATCAGCGAGGCCGACTTCGGCGTGGCCCGGTACAACACCAACGGCTCCCTGGACACCGGCTTCGGCACCGGCGGCAAGGTCCACACCGACGTCTCCTTCGGCTACTTCGACACCGCCAACGCGGTCGCCCTCCAGTCCGACGGAAAGATCGTCGTCTCCGGCAACACCGGCGACGACCGCGGCCTCGTCCGCTACCAGGCCGTCACCCCGCCGCCCCCGCCCGGCGTCGACCTCGCCGTCACCAAGACCGGCCCCGCCTCCGTCAGCATCGGCGACCAGGCCACCTACACCGTGACGGTGACCAACACGAGCACCACCACCGCGGCCACCGGAGTCACCCTGACGGACACCCTCACCGGCCCCGGCACCCTCCTGTCCGCCACCCCCGCCCAGGGCACCTGCACCCTCACCGCCACCACCGCCAACTGCACCCTCGGCACCCTCGCCCCAGGCGCCCGGACCACGGTCAAGCTCCTGGCCGAACCCCGCGCCACCGGCACCCTCTCCGACCGGGCCACCGCCTCCGCCACCCAGACCGACCCGGCGACCGCCAACAACACGGCGACCGCCACCAGTACCGCCAACAACGCCCACGGCTGCACGATCATCGGCACCAGCGGCGCCGACACCCTGAACGGCGGCTACGGCAACGACGTCATCTGCGCCCTCAGCGGCAACGACACCGTCCGCGCGAGCTACGGCAACGACACCGTCTACGCCGGCCCCGGAAACGACAACGTCGACGGCGGCTTCGGCGACGACACCCTCATCGGCGGCCCCGGCAACGACACCCTGACCGGGTACTACGGAAGCGACCGCCTCGACACCGTCGACGGCATCTCCGGCAACGACCGTGCCGACGGCGGCCCCAACACCGACACCTGCACCACCGACCCGGGCGACACCCGCATCAGCTGCCCCTGAGCCCCACGGCGCCGCCCGCCGACAGGACGGGCATCGATCAGGATTCGAGAAGCACGGTGTGGTCGGCGGCTCCTAGCCTTCTTCTCACAGGGAAAGCACCGACCACACCCCAAGGAGCAGGACATGAAGGCACACGTCAGCTCGATCCTCCTCGGCGTCCGGGACATGGACCGGGCCAAGCGGTTCTACACCGAGGGCCTCGGCTGGAAGGTCCGCAGCGACTTCGGCATCTCGGTGTTCTTCGAGTCGGACGGCGCCTCGCCCGTCGGCTTCTACGGCCGTGAGGGCCTGGCCGCCCAGGTGGGCACGGACCAGGAGGGCAGCGGCTTCAGCGGGCTGGTCCTGACCTACGTCGTCCGCAGCGAGGCCCGGGTCGACGAGGTCATGGCGGAGGCCGAGCAGGCCGGCGCCAAGATCCTCAAGCCCGCCGGCGCCCTGCCGTGGGGCGGCTACGGCGGCACGTTCGCCGACCCCGACGGCTACATCTGGAGCCTCGGCTACAGCGCCCAGGGGACCGACCAGCCGTACGCCGAGTAGCAGGAGGGGATTTTGAGGTCCGGACCCGCGTCGAGCCGCCCGAGCCCGTGCGCGGATCTCAGACCCCGATCCGCACCCAGGAATCCCCTGCCCGCAGCCACAGGACGCCGTCACGGCCCTGCCCGCACCGCAGCCGGAGCGGCCCGGGCAGGCGCAGCTTCTCCCGGCCCGTGACGGTCCATGTCCCGTCGGCCAGTTCGGCACGGGTCAGGGTGGTGGTGTGCTCGCCGTGGTCGCGGCGGGTGAGGACGGCCCGGTCCCCGCGCACGGCGAGGCCGTCGATCCCCCTCTCGGGGCTGCGGAAGGTGGCGAACTCGCCGGTCGCGGAGACGATGCGGGTCAGGTAGGTCCCCTCGTGGCTGTACCAGGCCAGCCACACCGCATCCCGCTCCGTGGCGGCGGTGAGGCCTTCGAGGGGCTGGGAGGGCAGGCGCCCGGCAGGGGCCCAGGTGGCAGCCCCCCTACTGCTCCAGCCGGCCAGCCCGGCCCCGGACTCCGGGTGGTGCCCGTAGATGCCCTCGTCGCCGTAGGCGGTCCAGATTCCGCCGCGCCGGTCGGTGACCAGCGCCGGAATGTCGTCCCCCACGCAGAACGCGCGCTCGACGCCGCGGCCGTCGGCCCCGTGCACCACCGCGTTGGGCTCCCAGCGGCCCCCGTCACCCTGCCGCGTGCGGCCCTGCACCAGCAGGAACCGGTCGCCCGGCAGCAGGGCGAAGTGGCCGACCCACGGGTCCATCCCGAACACCAGGGTCCGTCGCTGGACCACCCCGCCCCCGGAGACGAACACCACCTCGCCGTCGAACCGCTCCCGCGCGTGCCACACCCCGTAAGAACGCTCCAGGAAACGTTTCTGCACCAGCAGGACGGCGATCCCGCCCTCCGCCCGCGCGGTCCACGACAGGGCCCGCCACCCGGCCCGTACGTCCTCACCGGGCAGGCTCCACACGACGTCCAGCTCACCGACAGCAGCCACAGCCGCCCACCTTCAGGACTCCGGGGGCCGACGCCGCCCGAAGATCCCCACGCTACAGCTGCCCGTCATCCGCACCCGCACCCCACCGGTTGAGCGTCTCCGTCCTGCCGTCATAGGTCAGCCAGGTCCCGTCGCCCAGCGGGCGGACGTACCCGGCCACGGCGCCGTCCGGGTAGTCGACCCGGCCGCGTATCCCCAGGGTGTGGGCATCGAGCAGCCAGTGCCCCGCCTGATCCGGGAACTCCTCGTCTTCCGGTACCGGGACGATGACGGTGCCGGCGTCCACGAAGCCACAGGTGTAGTCCCAGCACGGCCGGTCCCCGAACTCGTCCGCCTCCGGCTCCGCCTCCGCGAGGACGTCGCCGTCCAGGGCGTGCAGCCGCAGGTCCGCTCCGTAGTGCTCGAGGGTGAGGTAGCCCGCGTGCCCCGGGTGGACGTCGATCAGGATCCGGTCCATGGTCTCGTTGAGGTCCCAGGAGGTCAGCCGCTCGCCGTCCCACCGCGCCCAGTACAGCAGGATGCCGTCCTGGCCCATGCCGATGGACAGCCCCATGTGGATCCCGTCCGGGTGGGAGACGTGGTGCGAGCCGGCGGTCGCGCTGTCCAGCGCCAGCCGGGCCAGCTCCCGCCCGTCTTGGGCGTCCAGCACGACCCAGTACTCCTGCTCCTCGTGCACGACGTGCGCCCACACGAACAGCCCGTCATCCGACACCCGGCAGGACCCGTGCTCCGACCCCCGGCACACCTCCTGCTCGTCCCCGCTGTGCGGATGCCCCAACTCCGGCCCCCAGCACCCGTGCCGGTACTCCCAGAGCACCTCCCCGCCCACTCCGACGGCCCGCACGGCCCGCTGCCCGGAGAACACGGCGAACGCCCCGTCGGGACTCACGGAGTGCACCCCCCGGTCCCACCCGGACCAGGGCAACGCAAAAACGGCGGCCGGCGCCCGCTCCCCGCCCAGCAGCTCGTCGAGGTCGTACACCTCCAGCTCCTGCCCGTTCCGCAACAACGCCCGCCGAGCCCCGCCACACCGGCTCTCGAAGGCGAACCCATTGACGAGCGCGCCCCCACCCGGCAGCCCCACCGAGCCCCGCAACTCCGCATTGATCGACATACCCCGAAGCTAACCCCCGCCTCTGACAGCCCGGCGTGCCCGACCGCGCGGGAACGCTTCAGCGCCTTGAGCGGACAATGGCCGCATGGACCCCCTGCTGCACCTCGACCGCACCCTCGACGATCTGGACCCGCCCGGCTGGGGGTCTCCTGCCGACGGTGCGACCGGTCTGGTGCGCAAGGTGCACGCGCTTCGGCGCGTTCCCTTGAGGGAACTCCGTCCGGCTGGTCTGCTCACCCTCGTCTCGCAGCAGGTGGCACTGCCGTACGTCCTCCCACTCGCCGTGCGGCTACTGCTGGAGGAGCCGCTCCTTGACGCCTACTTCTACGAGGGGGACCTGCTGCACGCGGTGGTCCGGGCCCCGGCCGGCGCCTGGGCGGTGCTGCCCGACCTGGACGCCCGGCTGCGCGCCGTGATCCGCGCACTGCCCGAGACAGCGGTCGCCGACCTGCCGTCCGGTGTCGCCGAGGAACTGGCCCGCTTCGCCGCGCGCCCCTGAGCAGCCGCGTATGGATTCTCGTCACCACCGGTTCGGGCACGGGCGCCGAGTTCGCTGCCGGACGTCGAACAACGAGTCAGACGGTGTAGGGATACAACTCCACTGTCGCGGTTGTAAGGATGATTCGCTCGCCAACCGGCGGGGGGACGACGGCTTCCCAGTCGACCAGGACGATGTCCGAGGCCAGTCGGAGCGCCACGACGCCGTCGTCATCCACCGATTCCACCAGGGCGCAGATTGTCACCACAGAGCGTGGACGGCCGACCAACGCGTCCGCCGGGCGGTCGGCCGGCTGCCATGTCGTGACCGGTTCCGGAATATCGATCTCTACATGGGCGGAGCCGTCCGCGGGCAGGTCCCCGTGCCAATGGCCCCACGCCTGCCCAATTGAACTGCTGAAGGTTACTTCGTTCGAAGTTCCCTCGATTGCTTGCACGTTGACGATATGCACGGTCCTCACCTCAATCCGAGTGGCATGCGAACCATGGTGTTGTCCACGATGCAGATGTTCGTAGCGGTCGTCGTCCAGTCCGCTGAGGAACAGGACCGCGTACTCGGCGCCCTCGTGATACCACCGCACCCTCACGTACGACGTCATCGTCCCGTTCCCGCCTCTGCGCGTTGCGGCAGGTCCATGCCGACGACCCAGTATTCGTACGCCCCAGGGGGTGGCAGGCCAGTGGCCTGCCACCCCCTGGGGCGGAGAGGGCGGGGTCAGCCCTTGCTGACCGCCGTCAGGATTTCCGGGAGCTTGCGGGACACCGTGGGGGAGGCCAGGCGCAGGCCCGTCCAGGCGGCCAGGGTGCCCCAGGCGATGCCCGCCGGGAGGGTCAGCCAGGCCAGGGTGCCCGGGGTGTCCGACAGGCTGACCCAGATCGCCAGGGCGATCACCGGGGCGCTGACCACCGCCGAGGTGAGCATGCCGCCGAAGATGCCCAGCCAGGCCAGGCCCGCCTGGCCCGGGGCGACGTTCTTGAAGGCGCCCTCCGTCGGGATGGAGTACGGGAAGTGCGCCGAGGCCAGCGCGCCCGTGCACAGCATCGCGCCCAGCAGGCCCAGCCCCAGCCCGAGGGCCGCCGGGAACTGCGCCCAGTCGCCGACCAGCGCGGCCGTGGCGACGGTGACGAGGACGGTGTACGGGACGGTGACCAGGGCCAGCGCCCCGGCGCGGGCGCGGAGTTCCACGTACGCGTCGCGCGGCGAGGAGATGGTCTGGGCGACCATCCAGAAGGCGGAGGTGTCCTGCCCGAACTGGTTGTACATCTGGACGCCGAGCATCCCCGCGCCGAAGCAGGCCAGGTAGACGGAGCCGGTGCCCTGGAGGGCGTTGAAGACGGGGACGATCGCGCCGATCGCCAGCGCCGACACCCACGCCGACTTGGTCTTCGGGTCGCGGACCACGTAGCGCAGGGTGCGCTGCATCGCCGCGCCCGTGCGGCCGCCGGGGAGGAAGGACCAGGCGCCGCTGGTGCCGCGGTCCTTCTCCGGCTTGGCGGCGGCGAGGGTCGAGCCGTCCGGGGTGACCATCAGCCCGGTCAGGCTGCGCTCCCAGAACCAGAGGAGGAGGCCCAGGGCGGCCAGGGTGAGCGCGAGCTGGGCGGCGGCCTCGGCGTAGGCGCCCCGGCTCGCCGAGTCGACCATGCCGACCGCCGTCGCCGGGGGCAGCCAGCGCACGACCGCCTCGACCGGCTCCAGCGCCGACAGCCCGCCCGCCTGGAACAGGCGCTGGCCGGCGAAGTTGGCCAGCTGGGCGCCGATGGCGATCAGCAGGCCGCTGAGGAGGGCCAGGTCGCGGCCCTTGCGGCTGGTCAGGAGGCGGACGTTCGCCGTGGCCACGGCCCGGGCCAGGGCCACGCAGCCGAGGAGGAGGAGCGGGGCGCCGAGGACGGCCGCCACCACCCCCGCCGCGCCGTGCGTCACCGCGGCCACCGAGCCGACGGCCAGGCAGAGCGTGAACAGCGGGCCGAGCCCGACCAGCGAGGAGGCCAGCAGGGCCCGTACGAGCGGACGCGGGCGCAGCGGCAGCATCACCAGCCGGCTCGGGTCGAGGGTCTCGTCGCCACCGGGGAAGAGCAGCGGCATCACGGTCCACGACAGCGCGAGGATCGCGCCCATCAGGACGACGACGGTGCCGGCGTGGGCGTGGCCGTGCAGCAGGGACAGGCCCAGGGTGGCGAGCGCGGAGAAGGCCAGGGAGATCACCAGGCTGGTGATCCAGACGGCCTTGCGCTTGGAGGAACCCTTCAGCCCGTTGCGCATGAGGGAGAGCTTCAGGCGGACGAAGAGGGAGGTGAGGGATGCCTCGGCCGTGCCGCTCATCGGGCGCCGCCGAGCCAGTCGAGGGAGTCGCCGGCGGCGTGGTCGCGGGCGCCGACGAGTTCGAGGAAGGCGTTCTGCAGGGAGGGCGCGGAGCCCCGTACGTCGGCCAGCGGGCCGGCGGCGCGGATCTGCCCGGCCGCCATGACGGCCACCCAGTCGCAGAGCGACTCGACGAGCTCCATCACGTGGGAGGAGAAGACGACGGTGGCACCGGACGCGGTGTAACGTTCCAGCACTCCGCGGATGGTCTGCGCCGACACCGGGTCGACGCCCTCGAACGGCTCGTCCAGGAAGAGGACTTCCGGGTTGTGGAGGAGCGCGGCCGCGAGGCCGATCTTCTTGCGCATGCCCGTCGAGTAGTCGACGACCAGCTTGTGCTGCGAGCCCGCGAGGTCGAGGACGTCCAGCAGCTGGGTGGCCCGCTTGTCGGTCTCCTCACCGGACACTCCGCGCATGCGGCCCATGTAGCCGAGGAGTTCACGGCCCGAGAGCCGCTCGAACATGCGCAGGCCCTCGGGCAGTACCCCTATGCGCTTCTTCACCTCGACCGGGTCGGCCCACACGTCGTGCCCGGCGACCGTCACCCGGCCCATGTCCGGGCGCAGCAGCCCCGTCACCATCGACAGCGTGGTGGTCTTGCCGGCGCCGTTCGGGCCGACGAGGCCGATGAAGCGGCCAGCCGGCAGCTCCAGGTCGATCCCGCCGACGGCGACCTGCTCGCCGAAGCGCTTCCACAGCCCTTCTATCCGCACGGCGGCGGCGGACGGTGCGGGTCGCGCGCCGTCCGTTCCGCCCGTACCGCTACCGCCTGCCGCATAACCCTGGTCCGGCATGCGCCTGCCTCTCGTTCTCATCCCCGTGGTCGTACTTTCCTCACCATAGGAGGAGGGGGAGAGGGCGGAGCAGTTACGAATGTCATGAACTTGCGGACACGTATGTCAGCGGGCGCCGCGGTGCGGGAGGTGGTCCGCGGCCTCCGGTCTCCGGGCCGCGGCCCGCGGCCGTTACGCGTTGCGGCGGCCCCGGGCCGCGGCCGCCTCGCTGCCGCACGCGTACGCGAGGGCGTCGATCAGCTCCTCGGTGTCCGGCAGCCACCGGTTCGCCGGCGTGGGCTTGCGGGCCCACTGCACCGGCCCCTTGCCGCCGTAGCGGGTCGGCGGCGCCGCCACGTACTCGCCCTCGCCGCGCGCGGTCAGGTCGAGGGCGTGCGGCAGCCAGCCCAGCTTGCGCACCAGGTCCGGCACCTTCGCCCCGGCACCCGGCAGCACGAAGAACAGCATCCGGTGGTCGGGGGTGAGGGTGACCGGGCCGAGGGTGCGCTGCATGCGTTCCAGCCGGGCCAGCGCGAGGAAACCGGCGGAGTCCGGCACGTCCAGGGCGTCGAAGGTGCGGCCCGTCGGCAGCAGGATGGACGCGCCGGGGTGCTTGCCCCAGATCCTCCGCACGCCGACGGCGCTGCCCGAGGCCAGGGAGCGCCAGTCCTTCACCGCCGGGTGCGCGCCGGGCGCCGGGCAGTCGGCGACCCCGCAGGAGCACAGCTCCCGGCCGTCGCCGGGCTCCAGCCAGGTACCGGCGAAGACGTCCCAGTGCCGCTCTTCCACGTACCGCACGGCATGGTCGAGCAGTAGCTCGCCGCGCTGCTGGGGGATGGGTGCGGTCTCCGTGACTCCGATGGTCTCTTCCACGTGCAGCACAACTCCCGGGGCCACCGGGGGTTACGGGGATAAACGCGCGGGCCGGCGGTGCATCGATCCTGCACGCGGGGCGCACGGGTGCACGCGCGGGGGCGCGTAGGAGGCCGGGGCGCGGCCGTTGGGTAACGACACGTCGCAGAGAGGAAGATTCTCCGCACTTCAGGCGGGAAGTGATCATTCCAACGATCACCCGCGTCCCAGGGGGTTTTCATGGCAGCCAGGCCTCTCGTCGCCCGCCAGCCGAACGAACGGCTGCAGGCGCTCATCCAGGAAGCCGGGTGCTCCAATGCCGGGCTCGCCCGGCGAGTCAACATGTGCGGGGCCGAGCACGGCCTCGATCTCCGCTACGACAAGACCTCCGTGGCCCGCTGGCTGCGCGGCCAGCAGCCGCGCGGCCGGGCACCCGGCATCATCGCCGAGGCGCTGGGGCGCAAACTCGGCCGGACCGTCACCATCGACGAGATCGGCATGGCCAACGGCAAGAACCTCGCCTCCGGGGTCGGCCTGCAGTTCTCCCCGACCGTCGTCGGCGCCATCGAGCAGGTCTGCGAGCTGTGGCGCAGCGACGTCGGGCGCCGCGATTTCCTGTCCGGGTCGAGCGTGGCCGCGTCCGCGCTCGTCGAGCCCAGCCGGGACTGGCTGATCACCGGGGCCGATCCGCAGGTGGCCCGCAACGGCGGCTCGCGCGTCGGGATGTCCGACGTGGAGGCCGTACGGGCCACCACCCAGGCGCTGACCGACCTCGACCACCGCTTCGGCAGCGGGCACGTGCGGCCGGTGGTCGTGCACTACCTCAACTCCGTGGTCTCCGGGCTGATCGGGGGCTCCTACCGGGAGCCGGTGGGGCGGGCCCTGTTCGCGGCGGTGGCGCGGCTCACCGAACTCGCCGGGTACATGGCGGTGGACACGGGCCAGCCGGGCCTGGCCCAGCGCTACTACATCCAGGCGCTGCGGCTGGCCCAGGCGGCGGGGGACCGGGCGTACGGGGGCTACGTGCTGGCCGCGTCGATGAGCCACCTCGCGGCGGAGCTGGGCAACCCGAGAGAGATCGCGCAACTGGCGCGGGCCGCGCAGGAGGGGACGCGCGGGCAGGTCACGCCGAGGGTGGAGGCCATGTTCTACGCGGCGGAGGCGCGGGGGCACGCGCTGCTCGGCGACGCCCGCTCCACGGCGGTGCTGTCGGGCCGGGCGGTGACGGCGCTGGAGCGGGCCGAGCCGGAGTCGGGGGACGACCCCGTGTGGATCCGCCACTTCGACCAGGCCTACCTGGCGGACGAGCTCGCGCACTGCCACCGCGACCTCGGCCAGGCCGACGCGGCGGGCAAGCGGGCGGAGGAGGCGCTGCGCGGGCTCCCCGTGACGAAGGCCCGCCGGCGGGCCATCGGCCTGCTGCTGCTGGCGGCGGCGCAGGTGCAGCAGCGGGAGGTGGAGCAGGCCTGCCAGACGGCGGCGAAGGCCGCCGAACTGCTGGGGACGCTGCGCTCGCGGCGGGGCGCGGAGTACCTGGACGACTTCCGGGCGAGGCTGGAGCCGTACCGGGAGGAACCGGCGGTGCGGGAGTTCGGGGCGAGGCTGGAGGTTCAGGTGGCCTGACGCCGGCACGCCGTGACCGGGTAGCGTGACCCGACGGCTGCGCGGGTTCCCCACGGAGCGCGGACGTCGGAGAAGGCGAGAAGGAGTCCCGGTGACGGAGAACGGACAAGGGGGCGTCCCCCAGCCCGGGACGCCGCAGGCCGGGCAGCCGTGGGCGGCGCCCGGGTACGGGTTTCCGCCCGCGCAGGACCCGTACGGGCCGCCGCAGCCGCAGGGGTCCCAGGGGTCCCAGGCGTCCCAGGGGTACGAGGAGCAGGGT
>NZ_JZWV01000508.1 GCF_000966975.1 Streptomyces katrae
GCAGGGCGGCCCGGTCCGGCCCGCGTACGTCCCGCCGCCGGAGCCCGGTGCCCCCGCCTACGGCTACCCCCAGACCGGCCACCCCGCCGCCCCCGAGGGCCCGGGCACCCCGGGCTACGGCTACCTGCCGCCGGTGGCGGGCGGGGCCGCGGGCTCTGTGGCGGACGCCGCGACGCAGTACATAGCGCCCGTCCCGGGTGCGGCCGGGGCGCCGATGGCGGACGCCGCGACCCAGTACATGGCGCCGGTGGCGGGCGGGGCCGCGGGCTCGGTGGCGGATGCCGCCACGCAGTACATGGCGCCGGTGCAGACGGGTCCGGGCGCGCACGTGGCGCACGCGGCCACGCAGTACGTGCCCCAGGTGGGCGCCGCCGGGCCCGCTGCCCCGTACGCCCCGCCCGTTCCCCCCGCCCCGGCCGGCCCGGGCGTGCCGGGGGCCGTGCTGGCGGCTGCCGAGACCCAGGCCGTGCCCTCGGTGGCGGGGATCCCGGCGGGGGGCGTGCCCCCGTACGACCCGCCGCACGGAGGCGGGGCCGCGAC
>NZ_JZWV01000509.1 GCF_000966975.1 Streptomyces katrae
CCACAGCCCCGCCCAGCCCCCGCAGCCACCACCACCCGTAACCGCCCGGCCAGGGCATCGGCTCATTTGAGAGGGGGAGATCACATCCGATGGTTCTGGTCTGGCTTAAGCGGCCCCCCCTAGAGTTCGGGCCATGACGGTCCTGCCTGACGACGGGCTCTCCCTGGCCGCCGAGTTTCCTGACGCGACACATGAGCAGTGGCAACGCCTCGTCGAGGGCGTACTGCGCAAGTCGGGCAAGGAAGTCTCCGGCGAGGCAGCGGAAGCAGCACTGTCCACGACGCTCGAGGACGGGCTCACCACCCGCCCCCTGTACACGGCGCCCTCGGGCGCGGACGCCGAGGCCCGCACCACCGGCTTCCCCGGCTTCGCGCCCTTCGTCCGCGGCGGCACCCCGGACGGCACCAGCACCTCCGGCTGGGACGTGCGCCAGCGGATCGCCGGCAGTGACCCCGTACGCGTCAACGAGGCGGCACTGACCGACCTGGAGAACGGCACCACCTCCCTCTGGCTGACCGTCGGCCGCCACGGCTTCCCGGCGGCGGACCTCGGCCGCGCCCTGGACGGCGTCTACCTCGACCTGGCACCCGTCGCCCTCGACGCCGGCGCCGAATTCGCCGAGGCGGCCCGCGCGTTGCTCGCCCTGTACGCGGAGCGCGGCGTGGCCCCGGAGGCCGCACGCGCCGCGCTCGGCATCGACCCGCTGGGCCACGAGGCCCGTACCGGCGAGGCCCTGGACACCGCCCCCGCCGTCGAGCTGGCCCGCGAGGCGGCCGCGTCCTGGCCGGGCGTGCGCGCCCTGACCGTGGACGCGCTGCCGTACCACGAGGCCGGCGGTTCGGCCGCCGAGGAGCTCGGGCTGTCGCTGGCCACCGGCGTCGCATACCTGCGCACCCTCACCGAGGGCGGGCTCGGCACCGAAGCCGCCCTCGGGCAGCTGGAGTTCCGCTACGCGGCTACGGCCGACCAGTTCCTCACCATCGCCAAGCTGCGTGCCGCCCGCCGCCTGTGGGCCCGGGTCGCCGAGGCCTGCGGCGCCCCCGCGGCCGGCGCCCAGCGGCAGCACGCCGTCACCTCGCCGGTGATGATGACCCGCCGCGACCCGTGGGTGAACATGCTGCGGACCACCGTCGCCTCCATGGCGGCCGGGGTGGGCGGCGCGGACTCCGTCACCGTGCTCCCGTTCGACAGCGAGCTGGGTCTCCCCGACGCCTTCGCCCGGCGCATCGCCCGCAACACCTCCACCATCCTCCTGGAGGAGTCCCACCTGGCCCGGGTGATCGACCCGGCCGGCGGCTCCTACTACGTGGAGCAGCTCACGGACGAACTGGCGCACGCGGCTTGGGAGTTCTTCCAGACCGTGGAGCGGGCCGGCGGCCTGCCCGCCGCCCTGCGTTCCGGTCTGGTCGCCGAGCGCCTCGCGGCCACCTGGGCGGCCCGCTCGAAGAAGCTGGCCACCCGCCGTGAACCGATCACCGGCGTCAGCGAGTTCCCGCTGCTGTCCGAGAAGCCCGTCGTGCGCGAGGCCGCGCCGGCGGCGCCCTCCGGGGGCCTCCCCCGGGTGCGCCGGGACGAGGCGTACGAGGCGCTGCGCGCCCGCAGCGACGCGCACCTGGAGTCGACCGGTGCCCGCCCGAGGGTGTTCCTCGCCGCGCTGGGCCCGGCCGCCGCCCACACCGCGCGGGCCACGTTCGCGTCGAACCTCTTCCAGGCGGGCGGCATCGAGCCCGTCCACGACCCGGTGTCGGTGGACGCGGCGACGGCCGCGGAGGCGTACGCGGCCAGCGGCGCGGACGGCGTGGCGGTGCTGTGCTCCAGCGACGCCCTGTACGAGGAGCAGGCCGCGGAGGTGGCCGCGGCCCTGCGCGGGGCCGGCGCCTCGACGGTGTTCCTCGCGGGCCGGCCCGGCACCTCGGCCGGCGCCGTGGACGAGTACGTCTTCGCCGGCTGCGACGCGGTCGCCGTGCTGTCCTCCGTACTCGACCGGATGGGAGTCGCGCAGTGAGCGGCATGAGCAGCATCCCCGATTTCTCCGAGCTCGCCCTCGGCGGGGCCGCCGCGGCCACGACCGAGGACCAGTGGCGCGCCGCGGTGAAGGAGTCCACCGGGGCCGCCACGGGCGACCTGGTGTGGGAGACCCCCGAGGGCATCGGCGTGCAGCCGCTGTACACGGGCCGGGACCTGGAGGGCCTGGACTTCCTGGGCACCTACCCGGGCGTGGCCCCGTACCTGCGCGGCCCGTACCCGACGATGTACGTGAACCAGCCCTGGACGATCCGGCAGTACGCCGGTTTCTCCACGGCGGAGGAGTCGAACGCCTTCTACCGGCGCAACCTCGCGGCCGGCCAGAAGGGCCTGTCGGTGGCCTTCGACCTGCCGACGCACCGCGGCTACGACAGCGACCACCCGCGCGTGACGGGCGACGTCGGCATGGCGGGCGTGGCGATCGACTCGATCTACGACATGCGGCAGCTGTTCGACGGGATCCCCCTCGACAGGATGTCGGTGTCGATGACGATGAACGGCGCGGTGCTGCCGGTCCTCGCCCTGTACATCGTGGCGGCGGAGGAGCAGGGCGTCTCCCCCGACAAGCTCGCCGGGACCATCCAGAACGACATCCTCAAGGAGTTCATGGTCCGCAACACGTACATCTATCCGCCGAAGCCCTCGATGCGGATCATCTCGGACATCTTCTCCTTCACCTCGCAGAAGATGCCGCGGTACAACTCCATCTCGATCTCCGGGTACCACATCCAGGAGGCGGGGGCCACGGCCGACCTGGAGCTGGCGTACACCCTGGCCGACGGGGTCGAGTACCTGCGGGCCGGGCAGGGCGCCGGACTGGACGTGGACGCGTTCGCGCCGCGCCTGTCGTTCTTCTGGGCGATCGGCATGAACTTCTTCATGGAGGTCGCGAAGCTGCGCGCGGCGCGCCTGCTGTGGGCGAAGCTGGTGAAGCAGTTCGACCCGAAGAACACCAAGTCCCTCTCCCTGCGCACGCATTCGCAGACCTCGGGCTGGTCGCTGACCGCGCAGGACGTGTTCAACAACGTGACGCGGACCTGTATCGAGGCGATGGCCGCGACCCAGGGCCACACGCAGTCGCTCCACACCAACGCCCTCGACGAGGCCCTCGCCCTGCCGACGGACTTCTCGGCCCGCATCGCCCGCAACACCCAGCTGCTGCTGCAGCAGGAGTCGGGGACCTGCCGGTCGATCGACCCGTGGGGCGGCAGCGCGTACGTGGAGAAGCTGACGTACGACCTCGCGCGCCGGGCCTGGCAGCACATCCAGGAGGTCGAGGCGGCGGGCGGTATGGCGCAGGCCATCGACGCCGGCATCCCGAAGCTGCGGGTGGAGGAGGCCGCGGCCCGCACCCAGGCGCGGATCGACTCCGGCCGCCAGCCGGTGATCGGCGTCAACAAGTACCGGGTCGCCAACGACGAGGAGATCGACGTCCTCAAGGTCGACAACTCCTCGGTGCGCGCCCAGCAGATCGCCAAGCTGCGGCGGCTGCGCGAGGAGCGCGACGAGGCCCGTACGCAGGACGCGCTGCGGGCGCTGACGAACGCCGCCGAGCGCGGGGCCGGTCAGGGTCTGGAGGGCAACCTCCTCGCCCTGGCGGTGGACGCGGCGCGGGCGAAGGCCACGGTCGGGGAGATCTCGGACGCCCTGGAGAAGGTGTACGGGCGGCACGCGAGCCAGATCCGTACGATCTCCGGTGTGTACCGCACCGAAACCGGCGAGTCCCCGTCCCTGGAGCGCACCCGTGCGCTCGTCGACCGGTTCGAGGAGGCGGAGGGCCGCCGTCCGCGCATCCTGGTCGCGAAGATGGGCCAGGACGGACACGACCGCGGCCAGAAGGTGATCGCCACGGCCTTCGCCGACCTGGGCTTCGACGTGGACGTCGGCCCGCTGTTCCAGACCCCGGCGGAGGTGGCCCGCCAGGCCGTCGAGGCGGACGTCCACGTGGTGGGCGTCTCTTCGCTGGCGGCCGGCCACCTGACCCTCGTACCGGCGCTGCGCGAGCAGCTCGCGGAGGAGGGCCGTGAGGACATCATGATCGTGGTGGGCGGTGTCATCCCGCCGGCCGACGTCCCCACGCTGCTGGAGATGGGCGCGGCGGCGGTGTTCCCGCCCGGCACGGTCATCCCGGACGCGGCGCACGACCTGGTGACGCGGCTCGCCGCGGATCTGGGCCACGAGCTGTAGGCGGACGCGGGATGCCCCCGAAGATCGACATCGACGTGTACGTGAAGGGCGTGCTCGACGGGAAGCGCGCGCACATCGCGCGCGCCATCACCCTCGTGGAGTCCACCCGCGCCGATCACCGGACGCTGGCGCAGCGCCTTCTCACGGAGCTCCTGCCCCACTCGGGGAAGGCGCGCCGGATCGGCATCAGCGGGGTGCCGGGGGTGGGCAAGTCCACCTTCATCGACGCGTTCGGCACGATGCTGACGGGCCTCGGGCACCGGGTGGCCGTCCTCGCGGTCGACCCCTCGTCCACGCGTACGGGCGGCTCCATCCTGGGCGACAAGACCCGGATGGAGCGCCTCGCGGTCGACCCGTCGGCCTTCGTGCGCCCTTCCCCCTCCGCGGGGACCCTGGGCGGGGTCGCGAAGGCCACCCGAGAGTCGATGATCGTGATGGAGGCGGCGGGCTACGACGTGGTCCTCGTCGAAACGGTCGGCGTGGGCCAGTCCGAGACGACGGTCGCCGGCATGGTCGACTCCTTCCTCCTCCTCTCGCTGGCCCGTACGGGCGACCAGCTCCAGGGCATCAAGAAGGGCGTCCTGGAGCTGGCCGACGTCCTGGCCGTGAACAAGGCCGACGGCCCGCACGCACGCGACGCGAAGGCCGCGGCCCGCGAACTGTCGGGCGCGCTGCGCCTGATGCACCCGGCGGACGCGGCGTGGACCCCGCCGGTACTGACGTGCAGCGCACGGGAGTCGACGGGGCTGGACGAACTCTGGAACCGCCTGGAACAGCACCGGACGGTCCTGGAGACGGGCGGCCGCCTGGCCGCCAAGCGGGCGGCGCAGCAGGTGGAGTGGACCTGGTCGATGGTCCGCGACGAACTCCTGGAACGCCTGAAGGCGGACCCGGCGGTCCGTGACCTGGCCCCCGCCCTGGAGGCGGGCGTCCGAGCGGGCACGGTCACGGCAACCTCGGCGGCGGACCGGATCCTGGCGGCGTTCACGGGCTGACGGGTGGTGCGGGCCCGGGGTGCCGGGCCCGCGGCGGGTCACGCGAGGTCCGTGGGGTCCGCCTTCCCGATCAGCTCCGGGAGCAGGTCGAGGCCTCGGAGGCGACCGGCGTCCGCCGCGACGTCCAGCGAGCACAGCGTGGTGATCGCCGCTAGTGGTGCGACGTCGATGTCCTCCTCGCCCGTGAGCTCTCCGCCGATCTCGCAGGACACCAGCCGGGGAAAGGCAGTCGGCAGCCGACGGATCACCGTCGGCAGGTTCTCCTCACCGGTCCCGGTGATGTGCAGGACGGTTACTCCTGGCAGGGCCGCCTCCTCGGGGAGCGCATCGAGCGACGAGGCCGGGGCCATGAGGGACTGGAGGGGCAGCGCCATGACTTCGTACCAGTCGGCGGCGGAGACCGGGGCGGACTTGGGGTTGAGCACCAGCCCGAGGAGCCCTGACAGTGCGCCGAGCCCCGCCAACCCGTTCTCGCAGCCCACCTCACCGTTGAGCACGAGCGTCCTGAGGGGGGCTTCCGTGGGCAGCTCCCGCGGCGACCAGCCCATGCCGGCGGGGCCGTCGACGGCCAGGAGTTCCAGCTCGCGCAGTTGCGAGACCCCCCGCAGGTCGAAGTCCGGTCGGCGCGTGGTGATCTCGAGGCGCCGGACCGGCAGCCCTGCGAGCGCGGAGACGTCCATGAGCGCCGGGCAGTCGTTGAGTTCGAGGTGTTCCGGGGCGGACTCCGCCGTCAGGAAACCGAGATCCGACACGGTGGCGCCGCGGAGCATGAGGCGGACGGGGCGGTGGCCCTCCAGGAACCTCGCCAGCGCCCCGGCGGACACGTCGCGCCGGACGTCCAGTCGGTCCGGTCCGATGCTGAGACGCTCCAGTTGCTGCAGCTGTTCATCGGACTGGACGGTGTAGTAGAGGCCTGTCGGGTCCAGCCGGGCGATGACCTCGTCCGCGTAGTCGGCGCAGTCGAACCGCGACCAGGCCCACATGAGCTGAGAACGGACCAGGTGATGGGCGTGCCGGGCGAACCGGGCCAGTACGGGGACGGCCGCCTCCGAAGCCACGTGCGAGGCGGTGATCACCACACGGAAGGCCTCCGTGCCAACGAGCGCATCCGGCTCGGGGAGGAGGCCCAGCACCAGCGGCCCGACCTCGGCCAGAGCCCGGGCCTCGTCCTCGTTGCGCGGCGGGATGAGCGAGGCGGTGCGGGCCTCCACCTCCGCACGCGTCTCGGGCGCGAGCGTGGTGGCGTGCTCCAGGCAGGCCGCCGCCAGGAGGTAGACCCGTGCCTGGGTTCGCCGGTCGGCAGAGCCGTCCCCCAGGGCGAGCAGGTCGCGGAAGATCCCGACGCGTTCGGCCGGGCGGGCGAGGGCGACCGCCATCCGGATGACGTCCTCCCACTGGTCGTCGGCCGCGTGGCCGGTCAGCAGTCCGAAGTCGCCCTCCTCGACGGCTGCGCGCGCGCCGAGGAAGTCCTGGAATGTGCGGTGGACGAAGTGCACCGTGTCGGGCGCCGGTTCACGGAGCAGCCCGCTGCGCTGCAGGAAGTGGTCGAAGACCGCTGGCGCCTCGCCCAGTGCGGCAGCTTCCGGGACGGCGGGCAGGGCCCGGCCGATGATGTCCTCGGCCCGTGAACGGTCCATCTCCGTGCGGCCGTTCTTGATCAGCCAGTACGCCAGCCTCTGGAGCAGGTCAAGCTGCGGCTCCTCCCGGAGGTCCGGCACGCGCATGTCGCGCTCACGGTCGCGGCGGCTGATCAGCATGGAGAGGGCGGCCTCGTACAGGTCTTTGCGGCCGTGCGGGAGGTAGCCGCGCCGGTCGCGGTGGAGGGCGCAGATCAGGCCGCACATCAGGGGGTTGGTGGCGAGCCGGCCGAGGTCCGGCTTGAGGCGTACGGAGGCGAGCAGCTGGGCCTCGTACGCCTCCAGCTCCTTGTCCTCGTCCGTGCCCTGGCGGGCCGCCGCGTGCCCGCGCTTGATGAAGGTGGCGATCTCGGCGGGGCCCATCGCGGAGAGGGTGAGCTCGGTGAAGCCGTCCTCCGCGAGCCAGTCCATGCCAACGGCGGAGGGCCGGGAGGTGACGAGCCAGCGGTTGTCGCCGTCGTACAGGTCCATCAGGTCCCGCAGCCAGGTGCGGGTCCGCTCGCGCTCCGTGTCGGGGACCTCGTCGATGCCGTCGACGAGGAGCAGGCCCCGCCCCGCGGAGAGCACCCGGTGAGCCCAGCCGTCGGGCTGGCTCCCGCCGAGCGGGCAGCCGGCGGCGGTGAGGAAGTCCCGGGGTTCGGGAAGCCGTTCGCCGTGGCGGGTCAGGGTGCGCAGGGGGAGGACAAAGGGGATGCGGTCCTCCAGGTACGCCATCTGCGGCGGGAGGTCCTGACGCGCGGCGGAGACGGCCAGCCACTGCACGAGGGTGGTCTTCCCGGATCCGGCTTCGCCGCGGAGCAGGACCCGGCGGCTGGCGGCCAGGGCCTCGTCGGCGCGCTGAGGAGCACGGTTGTCTGCCAGCCACTTGATCAAGGCAGCGGTCTTGCCGGAGCCCGCTTCGACCCTCACCACGGCCTGACTCCCACCCGCCAGGCCCTGGAGCGCGTCCTGCCCGAGCAGGGTTGCAGCGGCGCGTACGTCGGGGTCCAGGTCCCCCGGCTCGGCCTCCAGCAGGTCACGTGTGACCAGAAGGGACTTCGGCTCCACTACCTCGACCCGCCACGACGACCTGGTCACCTCCAGGTTCAGGTACGCCGCGTCCAGCGGCCACCGCGTCGGGGTGCTGCTGAGGTCGATGCCGTAGATGGTCAGCTTCGCGTGCTTGCGGGCGACGTACGGCAGGTACTCGGCCTCGAACGCCGCGTCCTCCGCACCCGGGAGGGGGTCCCGGCGGATCAACTCGTCCACCTTCGCGGTCAGTTCCGCGATCCCCCTCGTCTGCTCGACCAACGCGTGCGCGACGAACGTGGAGCGCTGGGTGAAGAAGTGCAGGACATGCAGGCAGGCGGCTTCGAGCAGGCGCTCATAGAAGTACGTCCCGTCCGCGGTCAGTTCCCGTTCCGGACGGCCGGCGGACTCCCTCAGCTTCCGCGCGAATGCGGCCGTGCCCAGGCGGACGGCGTCCACGTCGGACATCGTGAGGTCGCCGAGGGCGTGCAGGGTGGCGGCGAGGGCATCGGCCACCGCCTGCTGCTCGTCGGCGCCGACGGGGCGTTCGCCGTGGCGCAGGGCCTGGCGGACCAGTTTGGCCGCCAGGGTGCGCAGGTCGGACTCCGTCAGGGTCCGCTTCTCCCCGCAGAACGAGACGTGGCCGGAGATCCTGATCGGCTTATCGGCCAGACCCGCGCCGGGGCCCTCCGTGACGAAGAGCTTCCTGACGAGCGGGCCGATGGCCGCCGAGGCCAGCCGGCTGCCGATGATCCCGGGCTCCATCTACGCGTCCCCCCGCGACGTCGTGATCGTTGCGGGGGAATCCTATGGCGCCCGGGACGCGGGCGGGCCGAAACGGCCTACGCGTCGACGAGGGCCGGGTCTTCCTCGGACAGGGCCGCGCGCAGGACGCGGGCCTGTTCGGCCGGGTCGTCCGTGGCCAGCAGGGCGGAGAGGACCGCGATGCGGGCCTGGCCGGCGCGCAGGGTGCCGGTGGGGACGGCTCCGGCGGCGACGATGTCGACCGCACCGCCGTGCGTGTAGATCTCGGTGACCGGGCCGGCCGGGACGCGGGTGGTCAGGGCGACGAGCACGCCGCGGGCCACGGCCTCCCGCACCGCCTGGACGATCTCGGGGGTGGCGTTGCCCGCGCCGGTGCCGATGAGGACGATGCCCCGGGCGCCTGCGGCGACGGCGGCATTGAACAGGACCGGGTCGCCGTCGGCGTGGTGCATCACCATGTCCACGCGCGGCGGCAGCTCCGGCATCGCGGGCAGCGGCAGGGCCTGCGGCCGCTGGGGCTGCCGCAGGACGGAGACCTTGCCGAAGCCGACCTTGCCGAGGAGCTCGCGCGAGGGGTCCGCGAACGCGTCCAGGGCCACGGCCTGGGTCTTCAT
>NZ_JZWV01000518.1 GCF_000966975.1 Streptomyces katrae
GGGTTAGGGGTGGTGCCGGCAGATCCGTGCCGGAGACCCTCTAGACGAGCGGCAGCGGCTGGGGGCGCTTGGCGGTGCGGCCGTCGCCGGAGGAGGTGCCGCGCAGCCGCCGGCCCAGCCAGGGGCCGAGGAAGCCGGCCGCCCAGCCCACCTCGGCCGCCACCGCCCGCCAGGCGTCGTCGGAGCCCGGCAGGGCGAGGGCCTCGGCCAGGGCGGCGGCGATCCGGGCGTGCCCGAGGGGGCTCGCGTGCAGCCGGTCGGTGCTCCACAGGCGCGGGTCGGCCCCCACGGCCGCCAGGCCCGTCTCGGCGACCACGACCCCGTGGCGCGCGGCGGCGGCGCGGACGCGCGCGTTGAGCTCCGCCACGCGCGGGCGCAGCGGCCGGGCCAGGGGCGCGATCCGGCCCACGTCGGGGAAGGTGACGGTGGCCACCCGGGCCCCGGCCCCGGTCAGCGCGGCGAACATCTCCTCCAGTTCCCCGGCCACCTCGGCGGCGTCGAACCGGGGCCGGAGCACGTCGTTGACCCCGGCCACCACCGTGGCCACGTCGGGCCGCAGCTCCAGCGCGGGCCCGAGCTGCCCGGAGCGGACCTGCCCGGCGAGCCGGCCCCGGACGGCGAGGTTGGCGTAGAGCAGGCCGGGGTGGGCCGCCGCGAGGTGCTCGGCGAGCCGGTCGGCGAAGCCGCGCAGGCCCGCCGTGTCGTCGCCGTCCCCAACCCCCTCGGTCTGACTGTCGCCCAGGGCCACGTAGCGCAGGGGTTCACCGTTCCGCATCCGTCTGCTGCCTTTCCCGTAGTACGGCCGCGGTCCGCAGGCACCAGTCCCGGTGCTCCCGTTCGAAGGCCAGGCCGCGCAGACAGGTCAGGTACCGGCCGACCCGCTCGCCCCGCAGGAGGTACTCCGCCTCGTCCGTGTCGCCGCGCATGTTGTCCAGGAGCTTGCCGAGGAGTTCGAGCTTGGCCCCGGCGGCGGCCGCGCGCTGTTCCAGCTGCTCGATCACGGGCCCGGTGCCGACGCGGTCGGCGGTCTGCACCTTGACGAGGAGGTCGTCGCGGATGGAGGACGGCTTGGAGGCGGCCTCGGCGAACCGCTCCAGCTCGGCGCGCCCGGCCTCGGTGACCCGGAAGAGGCGCTTGTTGGGGCGGGTCTCCTGGACCACCTCCCGGCCCACGACCAGTCCGTCCGCCTCCAGCCTGGCCAGCTCGGCGTAGAGCTGCTGGGGCAGGGCGTGCCAGAAGTTGGCCACGCTGATGTCGAAGGCCTTCGCCAGCTGGTAGCCGCTGTACTCGTCGTCGAGCAGCGCCGCCAGGACCGCGTGCCGCAGTGCCATGCCGGTCCCCTTCCCTTTCCTCGTGCGCCTCGGCATCATACTCAAGAAAGTGACTAGTCACATTCTTGAGTAATCGGATTCCAGGAGGGGTCATGGAGACCGCCGAACGCTTCCGCGCCGCCGTGGAGAAGCGCGATCTCGCCGCGCTGGACGAGCTGTTCACGGAGGACGTCCGCCTCTACAGCCCGGTGAAGTTCGTCCCGTTCGAGGGCAAGGCGATGGTCATGGGCCTGTTCGGGGTCCTGCTGCGCACCTTCGAGGACCTGCGCTACCTGGGGCGGCTGGAGGGGGAGGTCGAGACCACCGCGGACGGGGAGGCCGCCCCGACGGTGGTCCTGCCCTTCCGGGCGCTGGTGGCGGGCCGGCAGGTCCACGGGATCGACCAGCTGCAGTTCGACGGGGAGGGCCGGATCAAGGAGTTCACCGTGATGGTCCGGCCCCAGTCCGCCGTGCACGCCCTGGGTCAGGCGGTACTGGCCGGCCTGGTCGAGGACGGGCTGGTCGAGGACGGACCCGCCCCCGGGGCGGCCTGAGCGTTCGTCAGGCCTCCCTGACCGGGCGGTACTCCGCCCAGGTCTTCGGGGTCTCCGAGATCCTGACGGCCGTCAGCTCGGGGATCCGCTCCGTCCACTGGTCGAAGATCCACACGGCCAGGTTCTCGGCCGACGGTGAGATACCCCCCCCCAGCGCCTCGTTGAGGTGCCGGTGGTCGAAGGTCTCGTCCATCCACTGCTTGAAGGCGTCCAGGTCCCGGTAGTCCCGGACGAACCCGGCCTCGGTGAGGTCCTCCCGGCGGCCGGAGAGTTCGATGACCACGGCGTAGTTGTGGCCGTGCATCCGGGCGCACGGGTGCCAGGACGGCAGCCGGTCCAGGACGTGGCTGGCGGAGAAGTGGAACTCCTTGGTGATGGTCAGCACGTTCCCTCCCCGTCGGCCGCGAGGAGGGAACGGTTGAGCGGCACCGCGGTCAGGAACCGCTCGCGCAGCGTCTCGTCGCCGATCAGCCCCGCCTTGCGCAGGACCTCCCGCCGGGCCCGGTCGAGCAGGCCCCGGGCCTCCTCCCGGGCTCCGTCCGCCGCGAGGGCCCGCGCCGCGTGCCAGAGGACCTCCTCCGTCCGCAGCGCGGGCATGTCCCCCACCTCGTCCAGCATCCTCAGGGCCTCCCGGGCGTGCTCCCCGGCCCCGGCCGGGTCGCCCCTGCGCAGCCGGATCCGGCTGCGCAGGCAGTACGCGGCGATCTCGCTGCGGACCATGCCGCTGCGCCGGGTCTCGACGCAGGTGGCGACGGCGAGCCGTTCCGCCTCCTGGAGGGCCTCCACCGCGCCGCGGGCCCGCAGGTCCCCGTCCGCGCCGGTGAGGAGCACCTCGGCGGAGAGGTTGCGGACGATGGGGACGAGGTTGGCCAGCCAGGTCCGCTCCGTCTCCGCCCAGGCGTCCGCGATCAGCCGCCGGGCCTCGTCCCGGGTCTCCGGCCGGTCGGCGAGGATCCGGGCGAGGAGCGCCGCGTTGTAGGCGTGCCAGGCGCTGTCGCCGCCCCGGTCCGCCTCGAAGGCGAGGGCCTCGCGCAGCGCCTGCGCCGCGCCGTGGTCGTCGCCGAGGCCGAGGCGCACCTGGGCGAGGTAGTTGAGCGCCATGGGCAGCTCGGCGTTGAGCGGCTCCTCGCGCAGCCGGGCCACGCACCGCCCGAGGCGGTTCAGCGCCTCGGACAGGTGTCCGCTGTCGAAGAGGGTGATGCCCAGCTGCATCTCGCCCAGGTTGCGGGCGTGCTGGAGGACCGGCGTGGCGCCGCCGCCCAGGCGCGGGTCGGATGCGTACAGGCGCTCGGCCTCGCGCAGCTGGGCCAGGCCGTCGGCGAGCCTGCGCTTGGAGACCTGGCGGCCGTACTCGACCCGGGCCACGAACAGGGCCGCCGGGTCGCCGTGTTCCTCGGCCAGGTCGACGGCCGCCCGCAGCTTCTCCAGTGACGGGACGAGGCCGCGGGTGGCCAGCAGGGTCTTGCCGCGCAGCAGGGTGGCCCGGATGACGAGGTCGGGGTCGGCGCAGCGGGCGGCGGCCGCCTCGGCTTCGGCGGCCAGGGCGTCGATGTCGGGTCCGCCGGCCGGGGTGCTCTGGCCGCGCCAGCGGACCTCGGTCAGCGAGAGCAGCAGCTCGACGACGCGGACCAGGCGCCGGTCGCGGCCCTCGGTGCCGGCGGGCAGCTCCCGTACGGCGCGGATGACCTCCTCGCAGTGCCGCTCGGCCTCGGCGAAGGAGAGACCCTGGGTGGCCGCGTCACGGGCGAGTTCGAAGTGGGCGTCGGCCGAGGCGAGGAGGCAGGAGGGGCCGCCGTGGCGGAGGTGCCGGGCGATCTCCAGGCGGCGCTCCAGCGACATGGTCTCCGGCGGGCCCTCGCCCAGGGCGTAAGCGATGCGGGCGTGGCGCGAGCGCATCTGCTCGGCGCTCTGCTCCGTGTAGACCACGCTCCACAGGGCGCGGTGCTCGAAGCGGTAGCAGTCCGCGGACTCCCAGCGGGCCCAGGCCGGCGGTGTTCCGGGGACGACGAGGCGGTGGTCGCGGGCGATCAGCCGCAGCCGCTCCATGACCAGGTCGTGGGGCAGGCCCGTCGCGGCGGCGACGGTGTGGGAGAGGAACACGTCGCCCTGGGTGGCGGCGGTGGCGAGCAGGAGGCGGTCCTGGTCGGTCAGCGCGCGCAGCCGCTCCTCGACGACACGGGAGAGGCTGGCCGGCAGGGGGACCTCGGCGCCGTCCTGCGGGGTCCACTCGTCGAGGCAGAGCGATACGAAGATGGCGTGTCCGCCGGTCAGTTCGGCCAGGCGACGGGAGAAGGCCGGCGGGGCGGCGGGGTGGCGCTGCGCGACGAGTTCGGCGATCGCGTCCTGCGGCAGCCCGCGCATCGTGCGGCGCCGCAGCAGCCCCTCACCGGCCCAGCTGTGCAGCAGGGCCTCGACCTGGGACTCCTTGCCGTCGGCGTGGGCGGCGTCGCTCGCGTGGCTCAGGACCACGGCCAGCTGTTCGCGGGCGAGGCCGCGCAGCAGCTGGTCCAGGACGAGCTGGCTGCTCTCGTCGATGTGCTGGACGTCGTCTATGACGATGACGGTCGGCGGCCCCTGGCGCACCAGGTCGAGCAGCCCCTCCGCGATCCGCAGTGCGGCCGCGTGCCGGAAGGGCAGGAGGCTGTCGAAGGGCATGGAGCCGGAGTCGAGGGAGGCTTCGGTGATCTCCCGCCCCAGGGTGAACACGGCCCCCAGCCCCGGGACGATCGCCGAGAGCACCTCGGGGGCCGAACGGACCACCCCCTGCCCGGTGGCGCCGAGCATCCGCCGCAGCCGCCCGCGCCGCCGGGGCTCGGCCTCGCCCAGCTTCAGGAGCAGGTCGAGGACCGGCCCGTACATCAGGTCGGGGCCGATACCGGGCCGGCACCGGGTGGACACGACGCGGCACCCGGCGGGCGCCTCGGCCTCGAAGGCCCGCAGCAGCGCCGACTTGCCCATGCCCGACACCCCGTCGACCGCTATGGCCTGCCCGCCCCGCCCCTCCCCGAGCGCGGCGACGACCGAGCGCAGCTCTTCCATGTGCTCCACACGGTCGACAAATCCGATCGGCACGCCCATGCCCCCGTCTCACGCCCTACCAGCAGGTGCCGCCCACGGTAGATCATGCCGGTCCGGCTCACCCCCGCCCCGGCGGGTTCCGGCCACGTCCTGGCTCCGATCGGCCGTCCGGCACACCGACGAGCACGGCCGGCCGGAGCACGGCCTGCCCAGGTCCTCGCCCCTCAGACCTTGGTGGCGCGCCGTGGTGACAGGCCGTGCGGGTCGTCGTCGGCCAGGGCCAGTTCCGTCTGCGCCCTCTCCTCGACGCGGGCCATGGCCGTGCGCAGGATGGGCGGGGCCATGAGGGAGGTCACGATCGCCACGAGGACGACGACGGTGTACGTCTCGGGTCCCAGGATGCCCAGCCTCAGGCCCGTCATCGCCACGATCACCTCGATCACTCCGCGGGAGTTCATGCCGGCGCCGAGGGCGAGGGCCTCCCAGTTGTTCAGCCGGCTCAGCTTCGCGCCGGTGTAGGCGCCGGCGAACTTGCCGAGGACGGCCACGGCCAGCACCGCGCAGGCCGCGGCCAGGACTTCGGGCCTGGCCAGCGCCGTCAGGTCCATCCGGAGGCCGGCGGTGGCGAAGTAGACCGGTGCGAGGAAGGCCAGCACGGTGGTGCGCAGCGGGGCCAGCTTCTCGGGGTCGAGTTCCCCGCTGGTGCTGATCAGCGCCCCGCACACGAAGGCTCCGAAGACCGCCTCCAGGCCCAGCGCGTGCGTCCCCGCCGAGCCGAGCAGTACGGTCAGCGCCGCCACGGCCACGGTCGGCCCCGGCTCCGGTGACCGGCCGGCCGCGCGCAGGGCGAGCCTTACGGCGGGCCGGCCCACCAGGAGGGCGAAGGCCACGACGCCCACGGGGTACAGCAGGGACGCGGTGAGCCGGCCGGCGGTCAGGCCGGCCGTGGCCATCGCCGAGACGACGGAGAGCAGGAACCAGCCGATGACGTCGTCGATCACGCCGGCAGCGAGGGTCAGCTGGCCGATCTCGCGGTGCAGGAGGTTCATGTCCATCAGCGTCTTGGCGATCACCGGGATCGCGCTGACGCACAGGGCCACCCCGAGGAACAGGGCGAAGAGGGTCGGGTCGGTGTCGCCCGGCAGCAGGGAGGCGGGCAGCAGGTAGCCGGCGCCGATGCCGAGTCCCAGGGGGAGCAGCAGACCGGCGAGGCTCACCCGGACCGCCGTGGTCCCGCGGCGTTTGACGAGGCCGAACTTCAGCTCCATGCCGGTGACGCCGACGAGGAGCAGGACGCCCAGCTGGCCGACCGCGTCGAGGAGGTGCATCTGCTCGGGCTGCTGTGGCAGCAGCCGGCCGGCGAGGCCGGGCAGCAGGTGGCCGAGGACCGAGGGGCCGACGAGCACGCCCGCGAGGAGTTCGCCGACGATCGCGGGCATCCTGAAGCGCGCGGCCAGCCGCCCGAGGGTGAGGGCCAGCAGAAGGAGCAGCGACAGCTGGAGGAGGAGCACCAGCAGGGTGTGGTGGGCGAGGGTGGGAACGGGAGCGGCGCTCGTCATGTCGCGCCACCGCCGCCCGGGACCGGCTCGGCGTGTCCACGCCCTTCCGGACGTGTCCCTCCGTCTGGTTGAGGCACGGTCGGCATTCCCTTCAGGATGGGCCTTGCGCGTCCCCCGGAAGCGTAGGACGGTTGCGTCCCGCCGGGGCCCCCGGTCCGGCAGGTCGCCTCGAATGACGGAAGTCCGGTGCGGCGGGGGCCCGTCAGGGGGTCCAGTACTTGGCGAGGGCCCCTTCCCGGTACGGGGCGGGACTGACGCTGAGGTCGCCGGCGAAGGGGCGGTCCAGGACGAAGACCAGGAGCAGGCTGAAGCCGACGAGCCCGGCGACCGAGGCGACGAACAGGATCTGGACCCTCAGCTTGCGCAGCCCGTAGAGGAACGTGAGCGGGATCAGGACCACCGCACCGCCGAAGGCCAGGGCCTGGAGCAGGGGCGGCAGTTCCCGGCGTGCCATGGTGAGGCGGGCGCGGCGCTGTGAGGCGACGTCGTTTAGGTGGCCGACGGCCTGCTCGTAGAAGACCTGCTCCCCCTGCCCCTTGGGGTCGTACGTCTGGAGCGCTCGGAACGCGTCCTGCAGATGGCTTTCCGTGGCCCCGTAGCTGGGTCCGGAGGAAGCACCCCGAAACGCCCGCTTCCAAGGGCCGGTACGGGCACACGCGAAAACGTTCACTCCACCGAGTGAAGCCCGGACCCGGGATCCAGCCCGGGTGGCGGCGGCGCCGGAAAAGGGCTCGCTCAGGCGCTGTTGACGGGGAGGACGTCCGGGGAGAGGGCACCCGCGTGGGCCGAGGCGCTCGTCATCTGCCGGCGGTGGTGGCGGCGGCACAGGACCTCGTAGCCGATCTCCTCCGCCGGCCGGTTGACGTCCCCGACCACCACCTGGGCGCCCTCGACCACCATGACCCCGCCCACCGTACGGGCGTTGTGCGTGGCCCGGGCCCCGCACCAGCACAGGGCCTCGACCTGGAGCTGTTCGATCCGGTCGGCCAGCTCGATCAGCCGCTGGGAGCCGGGGAAGAGCTTGGTGCGGAAGTCGGTGGTGATGCCGAAGGCGAAGACGTCCATGTCGAGGTCGTCGACGATGCGCGCCAGCTGGTCGATCTGCTCGGGCGCGAGGAACTGCGCCTCGTCCACGATCACGTAGTCGGCCTTGCCGCCCTTGGACAGCAGCTCCACCAGGTACGCGTACAGGTCCATGCCCTCGGCGGCCTCGACCGCCTCGGTCACCAGGCCCAGCCGGGAGGAGATCTTGCCTTCGCCCGCCCGGTCGTCGCGCGTGAAGATCACGCCCTGGAGTCCGCGGGCGGAGCGGTTGTGGCCGATCTGGAGAGCCAGTGTGCTCTTTCCGCAGTCCATCGTTCCGGAGAAGAACACCAGCTCGGGCATGGGAGGTACAGGACCTTTCGGGTCGTGGGGGGTGAAGGAGGGGTGGGTGGGGCTCAGGTGCGGACTTCGAGGAGCGGGACCAGCTGTTCCGCCGCCGTCATGGAGCCGTGCATGCCGGTGAGGGCCGACTCGTTGGGCTCGTTGCGGGAGGCGGTGATCGCGACGTCGGCCTGGGCCGCGGCTATCGCCGCGGCTATCACGTCGCCGATCCGGCCGAGGACCCGTTCGTCGCACTCCCCCGGCGCCCCGAACCAGCCGAGCTCCAGGGCCTCTTCGCGGCTCGCGACCCAGAAGCGGTCGCCGAGCACCTCGCGCCAGACGGTCAGCACGTCGGCCTCGGCGCCGGGCACCGCGTAGACGTGCCGGGCCCGGCCCTCGCCGCCGAGCAGGGCGACTCCCGCGCCCAGCTCCCAGTCCTCGTCGAAGTCGATGCGGGAGTCCTCGTCGAAGGGGACGTCCACCATGCCGTGGTCGGCGGTCACGTACAGCGCGGTGCGCGGCGGCAGCTGCTCGGCGAGGCGCTGCACGAGCCGGTCGACGTACATGAGCTGGCCGCGCCAGGCGTCGGAGTCCACGCCGTGGCGGTGTCCGGCCCCGTCGAGCTCGCTGTAGTACGTGTAGACGAGGGAGCGCTCTCCGGCCGCGAGCTGGATCGCGGCGAGGTCCATCCGCTCCTCGCCGGTCATCCGGCCGTGGAAGGTGCCGCCGCTGAGGGCGATCTGGGTGAGCGGGGTGCTCTGGAAGTTCGGGGCGGAGACCTGGGCGGTGTGCACGCCCGCGGCGTCGGCGAGCTGGAAGACCGTCGGGTACGGCTGCCAGGGCTTCGGCGGGGTCCACGGCTGCCAGCGGAGCTGGTTCATCAGCTCGCCGGAGGCCGGGTTGCGCACGGCGTAGCCGGGCAGGCCGTGCCGGGCGGGCGGCAGGCCGGTGCCGACGGAGGCCAGCGAGGTGGCGGTGGTCGCGGGGAAGCCCGCGGTGAGCGGCCGGCCGGTGCCGCCGCGCGAGCTCGCGAGGAGGGAGGTCAGGAAGGGGGCGTACTCGGGGTGCGCCTTGATCTGCTCCCAGCCCATGCCGTCGACGAGGAAGACGCAGTTGCGGTCGGCGGGGGTCAGCTCGGCGATCCCGGCGGTGAGCCCGGGCACGCCCTGGCCCGCCGCCAGGGTCGGCAGCAGGTCGGCGAGCGAGCCGGTTCCGTAGTGCGGGACCGGGGCGCCGGCGAGGTCGAGGAGATCCGGCTCGTCCTGCCAGTTCGGCGGCGCGGAGTACGACATCAACGGGCGGTGGCCGCGGTGGCCTCGGACAGGGCCTGGGCGAAGAGCAGCGTCTGGCGGACCGTCTCGGGGCCGTCGCCGGCCTCGCTGACGCGGAGGCTGAGGTCGTCGGCGGTGGAGTTGCCGGTGTATCCGTGGTCGGAGTCGCAGTTGGGGTCGCCGCAGGCGGCGGGCTCCAGGTCGATGCGCGAGACCGCGCCCCAGCCGATGGTCAGGACGACCTCGCGGGGCAGCTGGCCGGGGGTATAGGACTCCGGGTTGGCGACGACGCGGCTGAGCACCACCGAGGAGATGGAGCCGAGCTTGACCGACTCGGTGGAGGTGGTCGCGTACGGGGACGGGGACCCGGCGTCGGCGGCCTGCTCGTCGGTGTGGCTGACGATGAACCGGTTGTCGGTGAGGACCAGCACGGTCACGTGCCGGCGGACCTCGTTGGAGTCGAAGGTGGTCTCCTGGTGGACCACGTACGACGAGACCGGCTCGCCGCCCACCGCGGCCTCCACGGCCTCGGCCACGAGGGCCGGGTAGTAGCCGCTGCGCTCGATCGCCGCGCGCAGCCCCTGGGTCGTCGTACCGGATTTCGCCATGAGGTCCATCCTAAGGCCCGTACGGGGTCCCCCTACCTGCCCGTCGTTCAGTAGCTGGGCAGGGTCCGCGGTCCGAGGTCGGTCCGCGCGGGCGGGTGGGCGACCCGCACGGTGGCGCTGAGCACGGAGAGGCCCTCCGTGGCGACGACGACCGGCTCCAGGGAGATTCCGGTCACTTCGGGGTGGTCGTCCACCAGCCGGGACAGCCGCAGGAGCAGTTCCTCCAGGGCGGGGGTGTCGACGGGGTCGCTGCCGCGCCAGCCGAAGAGGAGGGGTGCGGCGCGCAGGGCGCGGACCAGTCCGGCGGCGTCGCGGTCGGTGGCGGGGACCAGGCGGTGCGCGGTGTCCCCGAGCAGCTCGGAGGGGACCCCGGCGAGCCCGAAGGAGAGGACGGCGCCGGCGGCGGGGTCGACGACGGCGCGGACGACGGTGTCCACCCCGCGCGGGGCCATCGACTGGACGACGGGCAGCAGCTCGGAGGGCTTGCCGAGGGCCTCGGTGAGCTCCTCGTAGGAGCGCCGCAGCTCGGCCTCGGTGGTGAGGTCCAGGCGTACGCCGCCCAGGTCGGCGCGGTGGCGCAGGTGCGGGGCGGTGGTCTTGAGGGCGACGGGGTAGCCGAGGACCCCGGCCGCGCGGACGGCGGCGTCGGCGCTGGGGGCGGGG
>NZ_JZWV01000510.1 GCF_000966975.1 Streptomyces katrae
GGGCCACGGCCTGGGTCTTCATGGTGCCGCGGGCGGCGTGGACCCGGCCGGCGAAGGCGACCAGGACGCCGAGCCCGCGCGTGGTCGCGGCGGTGAGCAGGGCGTCGTAGAGGTTGCCGGGGCCGTCGCCCTCGGTGGAGCCCATGGGCAGCTGGGAGCCGGTGAACACCACGCTGCGGGGGTCGTGGTGGTGGAGGTCGACCAGGAAGGCGGACTCCTCCAGGGTGTCCGTGCCGTGGGTGACGACGATGCCGTCGACGTCCGGGTCGGCGAGGACCTCGTGGACGGTGCGCAGCAGGGTGAGCTGGTGGGCGGTGGTGAGGCGGGGGCTGTTCACGCTGAACAGGTCGACGACCTCGACCGTGATGCCCTCGGGCAGCGGCGCGGTGGCCATGACCTCACGACCGCCGGCCTCGGCGGCGAAGCCCGAGCCAGTCCACCGGCTGGCTATCGTCCCGCCGGTGCTGATGACGACGATGCGCCCCATGGCCACCCTTCCCCTGACGTCCGGCCCCCGGAGCGGGGCTCTCGCACAAAAGTCCTAGAAAGGGCAATGATAGTGAGATCTACGCGCAATGCGATTGCGCGTTGTAAGCCTCCTGTGACAAACCTTGGGGGATAATTGCGCGATGGACGCCATCGATCGAGAAATCTTGCGCGAGCTCCAGCGCGACGGCCGGCTCAGCAACCAGGAACTGGCCCAGCGCGTCGGCCTGACCCCGTCCCCCTGCATGCGCCGGGTCCGGCAGCTGGAACAGGACGGGGTGATCCAGGGCTACCGCGCGGTGATCGACCCCGAGGCGGTGGGCCGCGGCTTCGAGGTCCTGGTGTCGGTGGAGGTCCGCCGCGACCGCGAGGCGGTCGAGGCCTTCGAGGCGGCCCTCCAGGACATCCCCGACGTCATCGAGGCCTACCGCCTCTTCGGCAGCCCCGGCTGTCTGCTGCGCATCGCGGTGGGCGACCTCCGCGCGTACGAACGCCTGTGGATCGAACGCCTCACGGCCCTCTCCGGGGTCACGGAGGTCAACTCGCAGATCATCATGAAGCGCATCAAGGAACCGACGGGCCTCCCGGTCTGACGGCACCGGCGGGCGCCGGAGGCCGCCTCGCATGAAGTGAACATCACTTTGCCGTGCCAGATCCCTTCGTGCGGCGGAAGGTCAGCAGGACCACCACCGCCCCCGCCGCGGCCACGGCCGCGCCCAGCACCGAAGTGACGTGCATCGCGTGGACGAAGCCGCCGTCGGCCGCCGCAGCGAGGTCCGGGCGGGAGAGCCGGGCGGCGA